>DASZVK010000324.1:0-6436 GCA_035547175.1 Solirubrobacteraceae bacterium | reverse complement strand
ACCCGCGTGCCCGAGCTGGTGCCGATCCGCCACGGGCGGATGCTCGCCTCGCCGTTCGCGTTCTTCCGCGGCGCGGCGGCGATCATGGCCTCCGACCTCGCCGCGACGCCCCACGCCGGCCTGCTCGCGCAGTGCTGCGGCGACGCGCACCTGTCGAACTTCGGCGTCTTCGCCTCCCCGGAGCGCCGGCTCGTCTTCGACCTCAACGACTTCGACGAGACGCTGCGGGGCCCGTTCGAGTGGGACGTCAAGCGGCTTGCCGCGAGCATCGTGATCGCCGCCGGCGAGAACGGCCACAGGCCGCGCGACCGGGAGCGGTCGGCGCTCGCCGCCGTCGGCGCCTACCGCGAGGCGATGGCCGCCTTCGCGCGCAGGGACAACCTGTCCGTCTGGTACGCGCGCCTGGACATCGAGGAGGCGCTGCGCACGTACGCGTCCCGGCTCGCGCCCGCGATCGTCGACTCGACGCGCCGCTCGCTGGCCAAGGCGCGCACGCGCGACAGCATGTCGGCGCTCTCGAAGCTCACCGAGGTCGTCGACGGGCAGCGCAGGATCGTCGACCAGTCGCCGCTCGTCGTCCCGATCGACCGGCTCGCGAAGGGAGCGCGCCGCGAGGAGCTGCTCGCCTCGCTGCGGGCGATCCTGAGCGTCTACCGCGACAGCCTGCCCGAGGAGCGCCGGACGCTGCTCGACCAGTTCCGCCTGGCCGACTTCGCCCACAAGGTCGTCGGCGTCGGCAGCGTCGGCACGCAGGCGTGGATCGCGCTGCTGCTCGGCCACCGCGATCGCGAGCCGCTGTTCCTGCAGATCAAGGAGGCCCAGCAGTCGGTGCTCGAGCCGTTCCTCGGCGCCGGCGCGTTCGACAACCACGGCCGGCGCGTCGTCGTCGGGCAGCGGCTCATGCAGGCCAGCAGCGACGTGCTCCTCGGCTGGCTGCGCGTCGAGGACGGCGACGGCCAGAGCCGCGACTACTACGGCCGCCAGCTGCGCGACTGGAAGGGCTCGGCGGACGTCGAGCGGATGGGCCCCGGCGGCCTGGCGGTCTACGGGCGGCTGTGCGGGTGGACGCTCGCCCGCGCCCACGCCCGCACCGGCGACCGGGTCGCGATCGCGTCCTATCTCGGGCGCGGCGACCGCTTCGACCGCGCGGTCGCCGCCTTCGCGCGCGACTACGCCGAGCAGAACGAGCGCGACCACGCGGCGCTGCGGGCGGCGGTCGCGGCGGGCCGCCTCGAGGCCGAGGAGGGGCTCTAGGTGGCCGCACGGCCCGACGCGATCCGGCGGGCGCTCGACCGCCTGGCGGCCGACGAGGCGGAGCGGCTCGTCCGGCGGCGCCGTCACCTGCACCGGCATCCCGAGCTGTCCAACCGCGAGCGGCGGACGGCCGCCTACGTCGCCCGCCACCTGCGGGCGGTCGGGCTCGACGAGGTCCGCACGGGCATCGCCGGGCACGGCGTCGTCGGCGTCCTGCGCGGCGGGCGCCCGGGCGCGCGCGTCGTCGCGCTGCGCGCCGACATGGACGCGCTGCCGGTGCGCGAGGCCTCCGGCGTGCCGTTCGCCTCGACCGTCGTCGACGAGACCTACCCGGGCGGGCCGTTCCCCGTCGCGCACGCCTGCGGGCACGACTGCCACACGGCGACGGTGATGAGCGCCGCGACGGTGCTCGCGACGGTCCGCGAGCAGCTCCCGGGCACGGTGCTGTTCGTCTTCCAGCCCGCCGAGGAGGGGCCGCCGCTCGACGAGCAGGGCGGGGCCCAGGCGATGCTCGACGCCGGCGCGCTCGCCGACCCCGAGCCGACGATGGTCTTCGGCATGCACGTCTCGCCGCTGCCCAGGGGGCACGTCGGCCACCGGGCCGGCGTGCAGTACGCCGCGTCGTGCCTCGCGGAGGTGACGATCTCCGGGCGGCAGGTCCACGCGTCGACGCCGTGGATGGGCGTCGACCCGCTGCCGGCGGCCGCGGAGCTGATCTCGGCGTCGGCCCAGCTCTACCGTCAGGTCGCCGCGACCAACGCCGTCACCGTGAGCTTCGGCCACGTCGAGGACGTCGGCCGCTTCAACATCATCGGCGAGTCCGTCGCCCTGTACGGCACGATCCGCTGCGTCGCCGAGCCCGACATGGCGCTCGTCCAGGAGCGCCTGCGGCGCCTGGCCGAGCACATCGCCCAGGCCCACGGCTGCGCCGCCGAGGTCCGCTTTCGCCAGGAGGTCCCCGCGGTCGTCAACGCCGAGCCGTGGCTGCGGGCCGCGCTGCCCTCGGTGCGCCGCGTCGTCGGCGAGGAGCGCGTCGTCGAGATCCCGCCGACGCTCGGCTACGACGACGTATCGGTGTTCATCAACGCCTACGGTGGCGTCTACCTCGTCTACGGCGTGCAGGACACCGAGCTGCGCGACGGCGACCTGCTCCCGCTGCCGGGCGGGCGCGGGCTGTTCCCCAACCACAGCCCCGGCTTCTACGCCGACGACGACGCGCTCGCCGACAGCCTCCGCATCCACGTGCACGTCGCCGTCGACCATCTCGCGGGGCGGCTGGAGGCGACGCACTAGGGTCCGCGGTGGCGACGGCGCCACCGGCGATGACCGCGATCCCCCTGACGCTCACCGAGGCGGCGAGCCGGCTGCGGGCCGGCGAGCTGACCAGCGCGGCGCTGCTCGAGGCGGCGCTCGCTCGCGCCGACGCGCAGGACGAGCGGCTGGCCGTCTACCTCGCGCGCTTCGACGAGACCGCGCGGGAGGCCGCGCGGCGCGCCGACGAGGAGCTGGCCGCGGGCATCGATCGCGGGCCGCTGCACGGGATCCCGGTGGGCGTCAAGGACGTCCTCGCCGCGCGCGAGGGGCCGACGACCGCCCAGAGCCTCGTGCTCGACCCCGCCTGGGGGCGCGGCCGCGACGCGACGGTCGTCGCGCGGCTGCGCGAGGCCGGCGCCGTGCTCACCGGCAAGACGACGACGATGGAGTTCGCCGCCGGCCTGCCCGATCCGTCGAAGCCGTTCCCGCTGCCGCGCAACCCGTGGGATCCCGAGCGCTGGCCGGGCGGGTCCAGCTCCGGCTCCGCCGCCGGCGTCGCGGCCGGCGTGTTCCTCGCCGCGATCGGCACCGACACCGGCGGCAGCATCCGTCTGCCCGCCGCCTACTGCGGCGTCTGCGGCCTGATGCCCACCTACGGGCGCGTGCCGAGGTCGGGCTGCCTGCCGGGCGCCTACACGCTCGACCGGATCGGCCCGATCGCTCCGTCGGCGCGCGACTGCGGCGCGCTGCTCGGCGCGATCGCGGGGCCCGACCCGACCGACCCGTCCGCCGCCGACGAGCCGGTCGGCGACCTCCGCTGCGCCGACGCCGACGGCTCGCTCGCGGGCGTCCGCGTCGGGGTCGAGCGCGCGCACCACCTCTCCGACGGCGACGACCCGGCGCTGGCCGGCGCCTTCGACGCCGCCGTCGCCGAGCTGGAGGCGGCGGGCGCGGAGGTGACCGAGGTCGTGCTGCCGCGCTTCGAGCAGGCGCTCGCGGCGATGGCGGTCGTCAGCTCGTCGGAGACGCTCGCCTACCACCACGCCGACCTGCGCCGCCGCTGGGAGCACTACTTCGCCGGCACGCGCCAGCTCGCCGCGATCGGCGCGCTGTTCTCCGGCGCCGACTACGTCCAGGCCCAGCGCGTGCGGCGCGTCGTCCAGCGCGACGTCGCGCGGCTGCTGGAGGCCGTCGACCTCGTCGTCGGGCCGACCGCCGCGACGGGCGCGCCGACCTACGAGGAGATAGCGCCGTACCCGACGGTCGTCGACCTGCCCGGCTGGAACACGCCGTACTGGAGCTTCGTCGGCCTGCCGGCGCTCGCCGTGCCGATCGGCTTCACCGCCGACGGCCTGCCGCTGAGCATGCAGCTCGTCGCGCGGCCGTTCGAGGAGGCGCTGCTCGTCCGCGCCGGCGACGCCTACCAGCGCCGCACCGACTGGCACCTGCGCCGGCCGGGGGTCGCCGCGTGAGCACGCCCGCCGACCGCGAGGCCGTCGACCGCCTGCTCGCCGCGGCCGGGCTCGATCCGAGCGAGGCCGAGCGCGACGTCCTCGCCGCTCGCCACGCCGCGCTGCGTCCCGCCATCGACGCGCTCTACGACGTCGACGAGGCGCGCGACGAGGACCCGGCGATCGCGTTCCGCGCGCGCCCGCCCGGGCCCGTCGGCTAGCCCTCGCGGACGGGCGCTGGGCGCTCGCCGAGCGACGGCGAGTGGAACCGCCCGCGCCGGGGCAACCCCCGGTGTGCATGGGCACGCGCCACGAGTACGACCGCGTCGCCGGGCTCTACCTGCCGATCGCCGCGGCCGTCTTCGCGCTCGTGGTCGTCGTCCTCGCGGCGCTGCTGTGGCGCTACCGCGCCGCCGCCGGGCGCGCCACCGGCGGCCCCTCGGAGATGCCCCGCCTGGAGGGCGCCTGGATCGCGCTCGTCGTAGCCGTCGTCGTCGTGCTGCTGGTCGTCACGCTGCGCGCCGAGTCGCACGAGGACGCGGTCGCGCGCGACCCGGCGCTCGTCGTCGGCGTGCTCGCGGCGAAGTGGTCGTGGCGCTTCGACTACCCGGGCGGCGTCAGCACGCGCGACGAGCTGGTCGTGCCCGCCGGCCGCACGGTGCGCTTCGACGCCGTCTCGCTCGACGTGCTGCACGACCTCTGGGTCCCCGGGCTGCGCTTCCAGCGCCAGGTCTGGCCCGACCACCACGAGCGCTTCGACCTCTACTTCGGGCACGCCGGCACGTACGGCGGCAAGTGCGCGTGGTTCTGCGGGCTCGGCCACGACTCGATGACCTTCACCGTGCGGGCGCTGGCCCCCGCCGCCTTCGACCGCTGGCTGGCGGCGCGTGGGAGGGCGGCCGCGTGAGCACCGCCGTCCTGCCGCGGCTGTCGCTGATCGACGTCGTCGTCGGCACCGACCACAAGCGCCTGGCGCGGCGGATGGTCGCCGTCTCGCTGCTGTTCTTCCTCGCCGGCGGCGTGCTCGCGCTGCTGATGCGCACCGAGCTCGCGCAGCCGGGGCTGCAGATCGTCTCGACGTCGACCTACGACGCGCTGTTCACGATGCACGGGTCGACGATGATCTACCTGTTCCTGACGCCGATGGCGCTCGCGCTCGGCGTCTACCTGGTGCCGCTGCAGGTCGGCGCCCGGCGGATGGCGGCGCCGCGCGTCGGGCTCGCCGGCTTCGTCCTCTACGTCGCCGGCGGCGTCGGGATGTACCTCGGCTTCCTGACGACCGGCGGGCCGGGACGCGCGACGTGGATCGGCGTCGACCCGCTGTCGAACACGATCAACACGCCCGGCGTGGGCATGGACCTGTGGGTCCTGGGCGTCGGGGTCGCGACGCTCGGCGAGCTGCTGATCGGCGCCTGCGTGCTGGCGACGGCGCTGCGGCTGCGCACGCCCGACATGACGCTCAAGCGGATGCCGGTCTTCACGTGGACGATGGTCGCCACGTGCCTGATGGTCGTCTTCGCCTTCCCGGTGCTCGTCGTGGCGATGGCGCTGCTGTGGGTCGAGCGGCAGTTCGGCGGCGTGTTCTCGTCGAGCCCGAACGGGCCGGTCGTCTACCAGCAGCTGTTCTGGTTCTACGGCCACCCGCTGGTCTACGTCATGTTCTTCCCGTTCGTCGGGGCGGTCGCCGAGGTGTTCGCGACGTTCGCGGGCCGGCGCTTCTTCGGCTACTCGCTGTTCGTCGTCTCGATCATCGCCTTCGCGGCGCTGTCGTCGAGCGTCTGGGCGCACCACATGTTCACCAGCGGCCGGGTCACCAACCGCTACTTCGCGGTGACCTCGACGCTGATCGCGATCCCGGCCGGCGTCGAGTACTTCGACCTCGTCGCGACGCTGTGGCGCGGGTCGATCCGCTTCACGGTGCCGTTCCTGTTCGCGGCCGCGTTCGTCGTCCAGTTCCTCGTCGGCGGGCTGACCGGCGTCTGGGTGGCCTCGCCGCCGCTCGACTACCACGCCAACAACTCCTACTTCGTCGTCGCCCACTTCCACTACACGCTGTTCGCGGGCAGCGCCTTCGGCATGTTCGCCGGGCTGTACTACTGGTGGCCGAAGATCACCGGCGTGCTGCTGCGCGAGGGGCTCGGCCGGGTGCACTTCTGGCTGCTCGTCGTCGGCACCAACCTGACGTTCCTGCCGATGTTCTGGCTCGGCCAGGAGGGGATGGCGCGGCGCGTCGCCGACTACCCGCGCTCGACGGGCTGGGGCACGCTGAACCTGCTCGAGACGATCGGGTCGTTCGTGATCGCGCTCGCCGTCGCGGTCTTCCTGATCAACGTCTGGCTGTCGATGCGCCGCGACCGGCGGCCGGCCGGCCCCGACCCGTGGGACGCCTTCACCCTGGAATGGGCGACCAGCTCGCCGCCGCCGGCGCACAACTTCGACGCGCTCCCGGCGGTGCGCTCCTACGCGCCCCTGTGGGA
>DASZVK010000323.1:0-4422 GCA_035547175.1 Solirubrobacteraceae bacterium | reverse complement strand
GAGCGACGCCGGCCCGCGACGCGGCCGCACGATCACGAAGGGGTGGGCGTGATCGTGACGGCCTTGCCCTCGCCCGCGGGGAGCGGGATCGTGACCTCGAGGACGCCGTCGTGGGTCGTCGCCTTGATGGCCGACGCGTCGACGCCCTGGGGGAGCGTCATCGAGCGCGAGAACGAGCCGTAGCGACGCTCGCGCCGGACGTAGTCGCGGTCCTTCTCCTCCGTGGACTCCTCGTGCGCGCCGCGCACGGTGAGGACACCCTCTGCGACCTCGATCTCGACCTCCTCGGGCTTGATGCCCGGGACGTCGGCCCGCACGACGAGATCGCCGTTGCGGCGCTCGACGTCGATCGCAGGGGTCCAGCCGCGGCCGCCCTCGAACGCGCGCTCGAAGCGACCGCGCAGGTCCGCCAGCTCCGCGAACGGATCGAAGCGGATCATGGTCTCGGCCATGGCGTTCCTCCTTTCGGTGTGGATCGTTGCCGTGCCTCGAAGCTACGCCCGCGCCGGCCGCTCGCCATCCGTGGGAACCCCGTGCGCGCTCCGGTGGAACGCGGAGTCGACGCGGCGGCGACGACGATGCGACGATGCGCGCGTGCCGCTCGACGAGGCCACCGCGCAGGGTCGCCTCGCCGCGCGGGGGCGGGCGGCGCGCAGGCGGCCGCCGACGAGCCGCTCGTACGCGAGCATCGTCCGCGCCAACGTCTTCACGCTCGTCAACCTGATCCTGGCGTCGTTCGGCGCCGTGACGATCGTCTTCGGCGACGTGCGCGACGCCCTGTTCCTCGGCATCCTCGTCGCCAACGTCGCGATCGGCATCACGCAGGAGGTGCGCGCCAAGCGCGCGCTCGACCGGCTCGCGCTGCTCGTCGCGCCGACCGCGCTCGTCGTGCGCACGGAGGGCGAGCGGCGCGTCGACGTCGGCGAGCTGGTCGAGGGCGACACCGTCCGCCTCGCGCCGGGCGACCAGGTCGTCGCCGACGCGCGCGTGCTGTCCGCCGACGGCCTGCGCCTCGACGAGTCCGTCGTCACCGGCGAGTCCGAGCCGGTCGCACGCGGCGAGGGCGACGAGCTGCGCTCGGGCGCGTTCGTCGTCGAGGGCACGGCGCAGGCCGAGGTCGTCGCGGTCGGCCCGCACAGCTACGCCGAGCGGCTGCTGGGCGAGGCGCGCTCGTTCCGCCACCCGCGCTCGCCTCTGGAGCTGGCCGTCGACCGCGTGCTGGTCGCCTCGGTCGCGCTGGTGCTGTCGTTCGGGGCCCTGCTCGGCTACGCGCTGTGGCACCGCCACGCGGGCAAGCACGACGCGGTCGCGACGGCGACCGCCGGCGTCATCAGCCTCGTCCCGGAGGGCCTGGTGCTGCTGATGAGCCTGACGTTCGCCGTCGGCGCGATCAAGATCGCGCGGCGCGGCGTCCTCACCCAGCAGCTCAACGCGATCGAGTCGCTCGCCTCGGCCGACGTCGTCTGCATGGACAAGACCGGCACGCTCACCGAGGCCGCGCTGCGCGTCGCCGAGATCCTGCCCGCGAGCGGGACTGCCCGCGCCGACCTCGAGGCCGCGCTGCGCTCCTACGCGGCCGCGTCGGCGAGTCGCAACGGCACGCTCGAGGCGATCGCCGCAGCCTACGAGCAGGACGGCGCCCGGTCCGCCCCCGCGTCCGAGCCGCCGCTCGCGCAGGTCGCGTTCGCCTCGCGGCGGCGCTGGAGCGCGGTCCAGCTCGAGGCGGGCACGCTCGTGCTCGGCGCGCCCGAGCTGCTGACCGGCGGCGAGCTGGCCGCGGCCGCGGCCGAGCGCCAGCGCGACGGCCGCCGCGTCGTCGCGCTGGCGCGCACCGCCGAGCCGCTCGACGGCGACGGCGACGAGCCGCGCCTGCCCGGCGACCTGCGGCCGCTGGGGGTCGTCGTGCTCTCCGAGCGCCTGCGCGACGAGGCGCGCGCGACCGTCGAGTACTTCCGCGCCCAGGGCGTGGCGCTGAAGGTGCTCTCCGGCGACGCGCCCGCGACCGTCGCGGCGATCGCCGCCGACGCCGGGATCGACGTGCGGCGCCTGGCGTCCGGCGACGAGCTGCCCGAGGACCCGGGCGAGCTGGAGGCCTTCGCCGAGGAGGTCACGGTCGTCGGGCGCGTCTCGCCCGAGGGCAAGCGCGAGCTGGTCGCGGCGCTCGCGCGGCGCGGCCACCACGTCGCGATGGTCGGCGACGGCGTCAACGACGTGCCGGCGCTGAAGGCCGCGCGGCTGGCGATCGCCCAGGGCGGCGGCGTGCAGATCGCGCGCAGCGTCGCCGACCTCGTGCTCGTCGACGGCGACTTCGCCGCCGTGCCGGCGCTGATCGCCGAGGGTCGCCAGATGCTGCGCAACCTGATGCGCGTGTCCAAGCTCTACGTGGCGAAGTCGTCGTTCGCGGCCTTCCTGATCCTCACGATCGGGATCACCGACACCGCCTACCCGCTGCTGCCGCGCCACTACAGCCTCGCCGCGGCGGTGACGATCGGGGTGCCGACGTTCTTCCTCGCGCTGGCGCCGAGCAGCGGGCCGTGGCGGCCCGACGGCTTCGTGCGCGAGGTCGGCCGCTTCGCCGTCCCGGCCGGGACGCTGGTCGGCGTCGGCGTCGTCGCGAGCCACCTGTTCGCGCTGCACGACCTCGACCTGCCGCTGCAGGCCGGGCGCACCGTCGCCACGACGGTGCTCGTCGTGGCCGGCCTCTACCTCGTGCTCGCGCTGGAGGCGCACGGCCGCCGGCGCAGCCTGGCGATCTCGATCATGTGCCTCGTGCTGGCCGGCGTCTACGTCGTCGCGCTGTCGCTGCCGCCGACGCGCACGTTCTTCGACCTCGCCGTCCCGTCGCCGGCGATCGTCGCCACGGCGCTGGCGGCGTCGCTCGTCTCGGGCGCGGCGCTCGCCGCGGCGGGCTTCACGCCGGGCGGCGACGAGCCGCCGCCCGAATGACCGGCGCGCGCGCGGCGGCGCGCGCGGCGCAGCTCGTCGGCGCCCCAGACGACGAACGGGAACGGCGCCAGCAGCAGCAGGTCGATGCCCGTCAGCCCCTTGGTGCCGAACGCGTCCTGCAGCGGCGGCAGCCAGATCACCGCGACGGCGAAGGCGACCTCGAAGGCCATGCCCCACAGCAGCAGGCGGTTGCTCGTCAGGCCGACGGCGCGCAGCGACGCGCGCTCGGTGCGCGCCGCCATCGCCGTGCCGAGCTGGCAGGCGACGATGCCGGCGAACGTCATCGACGTCGCGCGCAGGTAGTCGGCGTGCAGCGGCGACCCCTTGCCGGTCGCGTCGCCCGGCCGCCAGCCGGCGCGCAGCATCACGACGAAGAAGCCGGCCATCACCAGCGCCGCCGAGAGCATCCCCAGGAACGCCCAGCTGCGGAACAGCAGCGCGCGGCTGATCACGCCCTCGCTGCGCGGCCGCGGCGGCTGGGCCATCACGCCCGGCTCGGCGGGCTCGCGGCCGAGCGCGAGCGCCGGCAGCGTCTCGGTGCCGAGGTCGATCGCCAGGATCTGCACGGCCGTCAGCGGCAGCGGGATCGCGCCGCCGCTGAGCGCGAAGAAGAGGAACGGGACGACCTCGGCGGGGGCGTGGGCGAAGATGTAGAGGACGAACTTGCGGATGTTCTCGTAGACCGTCCGCCCCTCCTCGACCGCGGCGGCGATCGTCGCGAAGTCGTCGTCGGTGAGGATCATCGTCGCGGCCTCGCGGGCGACCTCGGTGCCGCCGCGGCCCATCGCCACGCCGATGTGCGCGCGGCGCAGCGCCGGCGCGTCGTTGACGCCGTCGCCGGTCATCGCGACGATGTGGCCGAGCGTGTCGAGCGCGTCGGCGATGCGCAGCTTCGCCTCCGGCGACGTGCGCGCGAAGATCACCTCGTGGCCGGACCCCAGCAGCGCGTCGAGCTCGTCCTCGCTCATCGCGTCGAGCTGCGCGCCGGTGACGAGCGCGGAGTCGCCGGCGCCGATCCCGACCTGCCGGGCGATCGCCTGCGCGGTCAGCGGGTGGTCGCCGGTGACGACGTGGATGCGGATGCCGGCCGCGTGGCAGGCGGCGACGGCGTCGGCGACCTCGGCCCGCGGCGGGTCGAGCATCCCCGCGAGGCCGAGCAGGCAGAGGCCGGACTCGACCGCGTCGCGGTCGCCGTGCGCCGCCGCCGGGTCGACGTGCCGCCGCGCGGCGGCGAGCACGCGCAGCCCGCGCGCCGCCCACGCCGTGAACGTCTGCTCGACGCGGGCGCGCTCCTCGGCGCTCAGCGGCACCTCGCCGCCGTCGGCGCCGAGGCGCGTGTCGCCGCGCGCCAGCAGCACGTCGGGGGCGCCCTTGACGTGCGCCCAGGTCTCGCCGTCGACGGCGTCGATCGTCGTCATCAGCTTGCGCACGGGGTCGAAGCGGAACGCGCCGACGCGGCCGGCCGCGCGCTCGTCG
>DASZVK010000322.1:0-3296 GCA_035547175.1 Solirubrobacteraceae bacterium | reverse complement strand
CAAGGCCAAGCCCAACCGGCACCTGCGCGGCCTGCGCCTGTCGGCGCCGGCGCCGAGCGGGGCGCCGCTGGTGGCGCCCGACGGCCGCGAGGTGGGCCGCGTCGGCTCGTCGGTCGTCTCCGAGCGGCTCGGTCCGATCGCGCTGGCGATCGTGCGCCGCGAGGCCGCGCCGGGCACCGTGCTGCGGGCCGGCGAGGACGGCGTGACCGCCGAGGTCGTCGAGCTGCCGTTCGCCTAGGCGGCCGACGCGCCCGGAATTCCTCCGTACCGCCGTCCGCCCGGCTACAGTGCCCCCACGGAGACCCCGGCCGAGGAGGTGGCCAGATGACGACCTACGCACCCGACGAGACCCAGCGCCGGCTCGAGGAGCTGGCCGAGCTCGAGCGCGAGGCGTGGAACCTCTACCGGGAGAACCTCGCCGACCTCCAGGGCCGCGCCTACGACGACGCCGAGGCGCACTCTTGGGAGGACCTCCAGCGCACGCTGCGCGAGGTCGCCAGCGAGCGCGCCGAGCTGGCGCCCGTCGGCGGCGCCTCCGAGAGCGCGTAGCGACCGCCCGCGCGCCGCGCGCGCTCCCCGCGCCGCGGGGCGGGCGCCGGGCGTCCTGCGCCTCGGGGTGCGAGCGCCCCGACGCCATGTCGTTGTTGGCGCACACGCAATCAGTGCTCGTGTGCAATACTTGCATGAGTGAAAGCAAGTACGGCAACGCGGGCGCCCGTCTCGCCGCAGGAGATCGCCTCCGACCTGATGCGGTTGTGGGGGTGCGTGGCGCGCGGCACGGAGAGCGCGGTGTTCGAGCTGATCGAGCGGCTCGAGCTGACGCTGACGCAGATGAAGACGCTGCAGACGCTCGCCCACTGCGAGGAGGAGCTGTCGCTGAAGGCGCTGTCCGAGCGACTCGGCCTGTCGCTGCCGGCCACGAGCCGGACCGTCGACGGCCTGCTGCGCCGCGGCCTGCTCGAGCGCCACGAGGACGAGCGCGACCGCCGCGTCAAGCGCGTGCGGATCACCGACGACGGGCGCGACACGGCCCGCCGCGTGCTCGACGCCCGCCTCGCCGGCCTGGAGGACTTCGCCGCCTCGCTGTCGCCCGAGCAGCGCTCGGCGCTGCACGCCGTGCTCGCGACGATCGAGCCCGCCACACAAGCCCCGTAGGAGCATCGCCCATGTCTCGCCTCTCACTCTCCGAGCACAACCGACGCTGGTGGACGCTCGGAGCGATGTGCTTCGCGCTGTTCATGCTGATGCTGGACAACACGGTGGTCAACGTCGCGCTGCCGTCGATCCAGCGCCACCTGCACGCCTCGACCTCGGGCCTGGAGTGGACGGTCAACGCCTACACGCTGGCGATCGCCGTGCTGCTCGTCACCGGCGGGCGCCTCGGCGACCTCTTCGGCCGCGTGCGCATGTTCCTCTTCGGCGTCGTGCTGTTCACCGCGGCCAGCGCGGCGATCGGCTTCTCGCCCAACGCGACGTTCCTCGTCGTCGGCCGCGCGATCCAGGGCACCGGCGCCGCGTTCATGATGCCCGGGACGCTGTCGATCATCGCCAACGCGTTCCCGCCGGCCGAGCGCGGCCGCGCGATCGGCATCTGGGCGGGCGTCTCGGCGATGGCGCTGGCGCTCGGGCCCGTGATCGGCGGCTTCCTCGTCGAGCACGTCTCCTGGCAGTCGATCTTCTTCGTCAACGTGCCGATCGGCGTGATCGCCGTGTTCGTGACGCTGTTCGCCGCCCACGAGTCCCGCGACGAGACCGTCGAGCGCGTCGTCGACGTCCCCGGCGTGCTCTCCGTCAGCGCCGGCCTGGCCTCGCTGACGCTCGCGCTGGTCGAGGCCAACCACTGGGGCTGGGGCTCGCCGGCGATCGTCGCGCTGCTGATCTCCTCGGCCGTGCTGCTCGCCGCGTTCTTCCTCGTCGAGCACCGCACGCGCGTGCCGATGGTCGACTTCTCGTTCTTCCGCTCGCGCTCGTTCGCGGGCGCGAACCTGGCCGCCTTCTGCGTGTCCTTCGCGATGATGGCGACGTTCTTCTTCATCACGCTGTACATGCAGAACGTGCGGCACTACTCGCCGCTCGGCGCGGGGCTGCGCTTCCTGCCGATGACGATGGTGCTGATCGCGATGGGGCCGATCTCGGGGCGGATGGTCAACCGCGTCGGCCCGAAGGCGCTGATCGCCGCCGGCATGGCGATCACCGCGGTCGCGCTGGTGTGGCTGTCGTTCCTCGACGTCGACACCGGCTATGCGTTCCTGCTGCCGCCGTTCATGGTGCAGGCGCTGGGCATGGGCCTGGTGATGTCGCCGATGAGCACCGCGGCGATGAACGCGGTCGTGCCGACGAAGGCGGGCGTGGCCTCGGGCATCCTCGGCATGGCGCGCATGGTCGGCGGTACGTTCGGCGTCGCCGCGCTGGGCGCGCTGGTCAGCGCCGTCGGGCGCTCGGACATCAACGGCGCGCTGCCGCACCTCTCGGCGGCGGCCCGCGACCGGCTGGCGGAGAACCTCGGCACGACGCCGACCGCCGGGCTGACGGCGGACGTCGCGCGCGCCGCGACCGACGCCTTCGTCCACGCCATCCAGGTCGGCCTCAAGGTCAGCGCGGCGGTGTCGCTCGTCGGCGCGGCCGTCGCCTTCGCGCTGGTCTCCAACCGCGAGGAGCACAACGCCGGCGCCGAGGCGCCCGTCGCCGCCACGCCGGCGCCCGAGCCGGCGCGCGCCGAGCGCGCCGCGATGGTCGAGGCCTGACCGCGTCGAGCCGTCCTGCGCCGCCGCGACAATCGCGTGCGGTGCAGGTCCTCGACGCGATCGACCGTGCGGCGATCGACCGCCTCCGCACGGCGGGCGAGTACTTCTGGCTCGACCTCGTCGACCCGTCGCAGGACGCGCTGGACGAGATGTGCGGGCTGTTCGGCGTCGGCGAGCTCGTCGCCGAGGACCTGCGCGAGCGCGGCCAGCGGCCCAAGCTCGACGACTACGACTCCTACGTCCACGGCGTCTTCTACGGCGTCGACGGCGACGAGCTCGTCGAGGTCCACTTCGTCATCCACGGCGACGCCGTGATCACCGTCAGACCCGCGCGCTGCGCCGCCCTGGCCGGCGTGCGCGCGCGCGTCGCGCAGGTCGACCCGACGCGCGAGGAGCAGGCGATCTACCTCGTGCTCGACGCGCTGACCGACTCGTTCTTCCCGCTGCTGGAGCGGATGGCCGACGAGATCGACGACATCGAGGACAGGATCGTCTCGGCCGGCGGGCGCCACGCGCCGGCGCTGCAGGCGTTCGCCGCGCGCCGGCGGCGGC
>DASZVK010000321.1:0-2822 GCA_035547175.1 Solirubrobacteraceae bacterium | reverse complement strand
CGGCAAGCCTAGCAACGGCGGCGCGGCCAGCCCACAGCTCGCACAGCGAGCGAGCGCGAGCCCGACCACTACCCTGCCCGTGCTACTTCGGCGCGGTGGCGGAGTGGCTACGCAGCGGCCTGCAAAGCCGTGTACACCGGTTCGATTCCGGTCCGCGCCTCTTCGCCCAGCCGGCGTCCGTAGAGCATGGTCCCGAGCGCCACGGCCAGCGGGACGGTCCACAGCAGGAAGGCGACCGCGAGCGCGTCGGGGTTCACGTGCTGAGGCAGCCACACGTAGCTCACCCATGCCACTGCGCTCGCCGACAGCGCCAGCACGGGCGGTCGGTCGGTCGACAGGCCCTCCCACGCGGTCAGCGCGATCAGGCACGGGATGACGTAGTAGGCGAAGTCCCACGTGTCCAGCATGCAGCGCGCGAGCAGCAGCAGCGACAGCAAAAGCAGGGCCGGGCGCAGCGCGTCGCGGCCCACGGCGCTGCCGCGTAGGCGCCACGCGAGGGCGGTCAGCGGCACCGCGATCGCTACGACGAGCGGGCGGCAGACCGCATCCGCCCACATGGGAGCCACGCGATAGCCCGAGTGCGACACGGTCAGCAGGCTCTCGACCCCATGGCGGTGACCGAAGAACCACCACACCTGCCAGGGCTGGAAGATCGATGCCGAGGCCTCAGACCCCGTAGCGGTGGCGGTCGCCCCCGGGAGGAACGCCCCGCCGCCGATCAGCGCGAACGGCGCCAGCACGCCGGCGGCGACGGCCGCCGCACACGCCAGGCAAAGCACGCGGCGCGAAGGGAGGGCGAGCAGCACGGGCCCCGCGGCGACGACGGCCCATGGCTTGTTGGCGACCGCGAGCCCGAGCGCGATAGCCGCAGCCCACGCGCGGTCGCACGCCGCGAGCACGACGGCGGCGACGCACAGCGCCGCGCCCAGGAGCTCCTCGGGATGCCCGATCTCGAGCGCGCGGATCGTCATCGGGTTGGCGACGCACAGGCCCAGGGCGACGCCACGGGCCAGGCGCGAGCAGCCGCGTTCGCGCATCTGCACGACGAGCCAGATCCCGAGCAGCGCGACCGCTGCCAGGCATGGAGCGGCCAGCGACCGGTAGATGGCGAGCTCGCCGCCTCCCCACAGCCTCGGCAGCAGGGCGAACGGCGCCCGCTCCAGCAGCGAGCCACCGTAGCCGGGCGCCGTGCGCAGGAACTCGGCGACGTGGCCGTGGACGAGCGCCCCGACCGGTTCGGAGGCCTCGTCGTCGTAGTCCGTCCAGGCGAAGCCATAGAGCCCGAGCCAGGCCATCGCGAGGCTCGCCGCGGCCGCCATCGCAGCGGCCGGCAGCAACGCGCGCAGGCGGACGCTCATGCCGGAAGGATCGGCCGGACGAGAGCTTCCTTGAGGCATCGCCGACATTCGACGGGCGCAGGGCCGCGCGCCGCGGCTGACATACTCGACGCGTGCTCGGCCGCATCCGCCGCACCGCTCTGTTCGAGCTCGTCTTCACCCTGGCGATCGCGCTCGGGCTCGCGCTGTCGGTGCAGGCGCTCGCGGTCAAGCCCTACCGCATCCCCAGCGGCTCGATGGAGCCGACGCTGCAGATCGGCGACCGCGTCCTGGTCAACCGGCTCTTCGACCACCTCGGCATCGGGCCGAAGGTCGGCCAGATCGTCGTCTTCCACCCGCCTGCGGGCGCCGGCGACGACGACCGCTGCGGGCGATCCGGCGAGGGGCCCGGCGAGCCACGGCCGTGCTCGAAGGCCGTGGCTGCGGAATCGGGGACCGCGTTCGTCAAGCGGGTCGTGGCGCTGGGCGGCGACCGGCTGGCGATCCGCGACGGCCACGTCTACCGTAACGGCGTCCGCGAGCGCGACGCCTACGCCATGCCGTGCGGCGGCGGGCCCGCGTGCACGTTCAGCCAGACGATCGTCGTGCCGCGCGGCACGGTCTTCCTCATGGGCGACAACCGCGGCGACTCCGACGACAGCCGCTACTGGGGCCCCGTCCCGCAGAGCTGGCTGATCGGTTCGGTGCTCGCGCGCTACTGGCCGCCCAAGCGCGTGGACGCCCTCTAGCCCGCCTGTTGCTCGCTACACTCCCCCACCTCTGCGGCTGTAGCTCAGTTGGCTAGAGCGTCTGCTTGCCATGCAGAAGGTCGAGGGATCGAGTCCCTTCAGCCGCTCTGCAGAGGACCCCGCGAATCGGGGCTTCGTCGTCTGCGACCCGGCCCCGACGTCAGCCCGCCGGCCGCCGCGCGACGAGCACGAACTGGAGCGCGAACAGGCCCGGGAGGCGATCGGCGAGCGCGCGGCGCAGCCGGGCCAGGCCGTCCGAGCCGGCCACGGCCGCGGGCAGCCGCCCCTGGAGCGGCAGCGCCGACGGCGTGAAGCGCTCGCGCTCGATCGCCAGGCCGGCGTCGCGCACGAGGCGGCGCGCGCTGTCGAGCGTGAACCAGCACAGGTGGGTGCGGTCGAACGTGCCCCACTCCTCCAGCGGGACGCGGCCGAAGGCGACCTGGCGGCGCGCGTGCCAGCCGACCGCGTTGGGGATCGAGACGACGGCCACGCCGCCCGCGCGCAGCAGCGAGGCCGCCCAGGTCAGCGTCGCCCACGGGTCGCGCAGGTGCTCGAGCACGTCGGCGAGCACGACCGCGTCGTAGCCGCCGGGGACGATCGCGCGCGCCAGCGCGTCCTCGACGTCCACGCACCAGACCTCCGCGCAGCGCTCACGCGCGGCGCGCGCCGCGGCGGCGTCGGCCTCGATCCCGCTGACGACGCAGCCGCCGGCGGTCAGCGCCTCGGCGAGGTGGCCCTCCGCGCAGCCGACGTCGAG
>DASZVK010000320.1:0-14000 GCA_035547175.1 Solirubrobacteraceae bacterium | reverse complement strand
CGTGGCTGTCCTCCTACGCGCTGCCGCCCGAGGTCCGCCCCAGCCGCCTGGTCGAGCCCGAGGTCCAGCACGTGATCGGCCTCGTCGCCCGCGCGGGCGGCCAGCGCTCGCCCGTCGTCGCCGAGCTGATGTCGCTGTTCGAGCCGTTCGAGCTCGACGCGCGGCTGCGCTCCGGCGCCGCGCCCGCCGCGCGGGCGTAGGCGCGCCGCCCGTGCGGCGCGCACGAGCGCTAGCGCTGGCCCTCCGGCACGAGCCACAGCACGCCGAGCGGCGGCAGCGTGACGAGCGCCGAGCAGGGCTGGCCGCGCCAGGGCTCGTCGACCGCGACGACCGAGCCGCCGTTGCCGACGTCGGTGCCGCCGTAGGGCGAGGCGTCGGTGTTGAGCAGCTCGCGCCAGCGCCCGGCGCGCGGCAGCGCGAGGCGATAGCGCTCGCGGGGGACGGGCGTCAGGTTGGCCGCGCAGGCGAGCACGCGCTCGCCGCCGGCCGTCTGGCGGGCGAAGGCGAGCACGGAGGCCTCGGCGTCGTCGGGCTCGAGCCAGTAGAAGCCGGCCGGGTCGCCGTCGAGCGACCACAGCGCCGGCTCGGCGCGGTAGGCGCGGTTGAGGTCGGCGACGAGCCGCTGCACGCCGGCGTGCGCCGGCTCGGCCAGCAGGTGCCAGTCCAGCGAGCGCTCGTGGCTCCACTCGGCCTCCTGGGCCAGCTCGCCGCCCATGAACAGCAGCTGCTTGCCCGGGTGCGCCCACATGTAGCCGTACAGCGCGCGCAGGTTGGCGAAGCGCTGCCAGCGGTCGCCGGGCATCTTGGCCAGCAGCGAGCCCTTGCCGTGGACGACCTCGTCGTGCGAGAGCGGCAGCACGAAGTTCTCGCTGAACGCGTAGGCCAGCGAGAACGTCAGCTGGCGGTGGTGGAAGCGGCGGTGCACGGGCTCGTGGCCGAAGTACTCGAGCGTGTCGTGCATCCAGCCCATGTTCCACTTGAAGCCGAAGCCGAGGCCGCCGGCCGACGTCGGTCGCGAGACGCCCGGCCACGCCGTCGACTCCTCGGCGGCGCTGACCACCCCGGGCACGGCCGCGTGCACGACCTCGTTGAGCGCCTGCAGGAAGGCGACGGCCTCGAGGTCCTCGCGGCCGCCGAACGCGTTGGGCACCCACTCGCCCTCGCGGCGCGAGTAGTCGAGGTAGAGCATCGAGGCGACGGCGTCGACGCGCAGCCCGTCGGCGTGGTACTCGCGCAGCCAGTGCAGGGCGCTGTCGAGCAGGAAGCCGCGCACCTCGTCGCGGCCGAAGTTGAAGACGAGCGTGCCCCAGTCGGGATGCTCGCCGCGGCGCGGGTCGGCGTGCTCGTAGAGCGCGGTGCCGTCGAAGCGCCGCAGCGCCCAGCCGTCCTTGGGGAAGTGCGCCGGGACCCAGTCGAGGATCACGCCGATGCCGTGGCCGTGCAGGCGGTCGATCAGCGCGCGCAGGTCGTCGGGCGATCCGAAGCGCGGGGTCGGGGCGAAGTAGGAGGTCACCTGGTAGCCCCACGAGCCGCTGAACGGGTGCGCCATCACCGGCAGCAGCTCGACGTGGGTGAAGCCCAGGTCGCGCACGTAGGCCGCCAGCTCGTCGGCCAGCTCGAGGTACGTCAGCGGCCGGTTGCCCTCGAGCGTGCTCAGGCGCCACGAGCCGAGGTGGACCTCGTAGATCGACATCGGCTCCGCCCACGGCGCCGAGGCGGCGCGGCGCTCCAGCCAGGCGGCGTCGCCCCACTCGTGCAACGAGGCGGAGATCACCGACGCGGTCGCCGGCGGGACCTCGGCCTCCAGCGCGCGCGGGTCGGCCCGCAGCGAGCGCGCGCCGTCGGCGCCGGTCACGTCGAGCTTGTAGCGCTGGCCCGGACGGGCGCCGGGCACGAACGCCGTCCACACGCCCGCGTCGCTGGAGCGCATCGGGTGCGCCGAGCCGTCCCAGCCGTTGAAGTCGCCGACGACGCTCACCGCGCGGGCGTTGGGCGCCCAGACCGCGAACGACGTCCCGTCCGCGCGCGGGTGGGCGCCGAGCTCGGTCATGCCCCGTCGTCGAGCAGGCGCAGCACGCCGGCGACCGGGATCGGCACCCAGTCGGGCCGGCTGTCCATCTCGTAGCGCAGCTCGTAGATCGCCTTCTCGAGCTCGTAGATCGACAGCAGCTGCCGGACCGCGGCGTCCGACGGCGGCAGCAGCGAGCGGTCGACGTACGCGAAGTAGCCGTCGAGGAACGCCTCGCGCGCGCGCTCCTCCCAGCCCTCCGGCGCGGGCGTGCCGCGCTGCAGCTCCGACGCCGAGGCGGCGTAGGCCAGCGAGCGCAGCATCCCGGCCACGTCGCGCAGCGGCGAGCGCTTGCGCCGGCGCTCGGGCAGCGGGCGCGTCGGCTCGCCCTCGAAGTCGAGCACGACCCAGCGGCCGTCCTCGGCGAGCAGCGCCTGGCCGAGGTGCAGGTCGCCGTGGAGGCGGATCACGCGGCCGCCGACCGCGACCTGGCCGAGCATCCGCAGCCGGTCGCGGACCTCCTCGCCGCGCCCCGCGATCGGCGCGACGGCCGCGTCGTCGCGCAGCGTGGCGAAGATCCGCTCGATCTCCTCGTCGATCGTCGCGGTCAGCAGGCCGATCGCCTCCTGCGAGGGCTCCTCCGGCGCGAACGCCGGGTCGTTGGGCTCGGAGGCGAGCACGGCGTGCATCTCGCCGACCGTCTCGCCGAGCGCGCGCAGGCGGTCTCCGTCGCCGTCGGCCCCGGCGAGCTCACCGAGCGCCAGCGACCAGCCGTCGCGCCCGGGCACGTAGGCCTGCAGCTGCCCCAGCGTCGCGTTGACGGCGGCACCCTCGATCTCGTACCAGCCGTGCAGGGCGGCGACGTGCTCGAAGCCGTGCTCGGTGAGGAAGCGCGTCAGCTCGAGGTCGGGGTTGACGCCCGGCTCGACCCGCCGGTAGGCCTTCAGCGCGAGCGCCTCGCCGAGCACGACCGACGAGTTGGACTGCTGCGCGCCCATCGGCCGCAGGCCGGCCGGGCCGCCGGCGACCTCGGGGATCTCGCCGAGCGCGCGGAAGCGCACGACCGACTCGGCGCCGGCCACGTCGGCGCCGGCCCGCATCAGCTCCAGCAGCGTGCCGGCGCGCCGGTCGAGCACGTCCTCCTCGCCGTCGGCGGCCCACAATAGCTGGTAGGTCTCGTGCGTGCCGGCGCCGAAGACGACGTCGACGAACGTCAGCCGCAGGCCGCCGGGGAGCGGCACCTCCTCGACGACGTCGGCGTGGCTGATCTCGCGCGACTTGGCGGCGAACCAGCGCCGCTCCCGCAGGTACTCGGCCAGTCGCTCCGTCATCCCGCCTCGGCCTCCTGCTCGATCGAGAACCAGAAGAACCCGCGCGGCGCGAGCGTCAGCAGGTACGGCAGCTCGCCGATCGCGGGGAACGCGGTGCGTCCGAGCATCTCGACCGGCGAGCGCCCGGCGAACTCGCGCAGGTCGAGCTCGACCGCCTGCGCGCTGCGGGCCATGTTGTGCACGCACAGCAGGACGTCGTCCTCGAAGCGGCGCACGTGCGCGAAGATCCGCGGGTTGGCGGGGTGCAGCGCCTCGAACGTCCCCAGCCCGAAGACCGGGTGCTCCTTGCGCAGCGCGATGAAGCGGTGCATCCAGCGCAGCAGCGAGGTCGGCGTGCGCAGCTGCGCCTCGACGTTGACCGCCTGGTAGCCGTAGACGGGGTCCATCAGCGGCGGCGCGTAGAGCGCCGCGAAGTCCGCGCGCGAGAAGCCGCCGTTGCGGTCGCCGGTCCACTGCATCGGCGTGCGCACGCCGTCGCGGTCGCCGAGGTAGACGTTGTCGCCCATCCCGATCTCGTCGCCGTAGTAGAGGACGGGCGAGCCCGGCAGCGAGAACAGCACCGC
This sequence comes from Solirubrobacteraceae bacterium, assembly GCA_035547175.1. Taxonomy (GTDB): domain Bacteria; phylum Actinomycetota; class Thermoleophilia; order Solirubrobacterales; family Solirubrobacteraceae; genus BP-464. The sequence continues at coordinate 10,098 of DASZVK010000320.1, read as the reverse complement.
GTGCATCAGCTCGATCTCGTCGCGGCCGTTGTCGAGCAGCGGCGCCAGGCGCCGGCGGATCCCGACGTTGAGCTTCATGCGCGGGTCCTTGGCGTACTCGGCGTACATGTAGTCGCGCTCCTCGTCGGTGACCATCTCGAGCGTCAGCTCGTCGTGGTTGCGCAGGAACAGCCCCCACTGGCAGTTGCCGGGGATCGGCGGGGTGCGCTCGAGGATCTCGACGATCGGTGTCGCGTCCTCGCGCCGCAGCGACATGAACAGGCGCGGCATCACCGGGAAGTGGAAGCACATGTGGCACTCGTCGCCGTCGCCGAAGTAGTCGACGACGTCCTCGGGCCACTGGTTGGCCTCGGCGAGCAGCACGCGGTCGGGGTAGCCGTCCTCGATCTCGGCGCGGACGCGCTTGAGGAACGCGTGCGTGCGCGGCAGGTTCTCGCAGCTCGTGCCCTCCTCCTCGTAGAGGTAGGGGATCGCGTCGAGGCGGAAGCCGTCGATGCCGAGGTCGAGCCAGAAGCGCAGGACCTCGATCATCGCCTCCTGGACGGCCGGGTTGTCGAAGTTGAGGTCGGGCTGGTGGCTGAAGAAGCGGTGCCAGTAGTACGCGCCGGCCTCGTCGTCCCACGTCCAGTTGGACTGCTCGGTGTCGACGAAGATCACGCGCGCGTCCTCGTAGCGGTGCGCGGTGTCCGACCACACGTACCAGTCGCGCTCGGGCGAGCCGGCCGGCGCCGCGCGGGCGCGCTGGAACCACGGGTGCTCGTTGGAGGTGTGGTTCATGACGAAGTCGGCGATCACGCGGATCCCGCGCTGGTGGGCCTCCTCGACGAACGCGCGGAAGTCCTCGGTCGCGCCGAAGTCGGGGTGGATCGCGGCGAAGTCGGAGACGTCGTAGCCGCCGTCGCGCAGCGGCGACGGGTACATCGGCAGCAGCCAGATGCAGTCGACGCCGAGCCACTGCAGGTAATCCAGCTTCTCCACCAGTCCGCGGAAGTCGCCGCAGCCGTCGCCGTTGGCGTCGTAGAAGCCGCGCACGTGGATCTCGTAGAAGACGGCGCGCTTGAACCACAGCGGGTCGCGCTCGAACCAGTGGCCGGGCTGGTTGGCCTCGGGCTCCTCGACGACCGGCCGCGTCTCGACGTCGGTCATCGCACCGCGAGGACGTGCGCGCCGCCGGCCTCCAGGCGCACGTAGTTGGACCCGGTCCGCCACTCGTAGCGCTCGCCCGAGAGCAGGTCGCGCACGGCGAACGCGCCCGGCAGGTCGAGCAGCTCGGGCACGACGACGGCGCCCTCGTGGGCGTGGTGGGGGTCGAGGTTGACGGCGACGATCACGACGTCGTCGCCGGCGCTCTTGGCGTAGGCGATCAGCTCGTCGTGGCCGGCGTCGAGGAACCAGACGTCGTCGAGGCGCTGCAGCGCCAGGTGCTCGCGCCGCGCGCGGTTGAGCCGCTTGGCGACCGGCAGCAGCGGCCCGTCGAGCCGGCGCCGCTTGAGCTCGTACTTCTCGGAGTCGAGGTACTCCTCGCTGCCCGGCGCCAGCGGCACGTTCTCGTGGTGCTCGAAGCCCGAGTAGATGCCGTAGCTGGGGCTCAGCGTCGCCGCGAGCACGAGCCGCGCGTGGAACGCCGGCGGCCCGCCGTCGACGAGGTAGGCGTGCAGGATGTCGGGCGTGTTGGCGAAGAAGTTCGGCCGGAAGTACTCCTGCATGCCCGACGTCGCCAGCTCGACGACGTAGTCGATCAGCTCGGCGCGCGAGTTCTTCCAGGTGAAGTACGTGTAGGACTGGCTGAAGCCCAGCTTCGCCAGCGTGCGCATCGTCGCCGCCCTCGTGAACGCCTCGGCGAGGAAGACGACGTCGGGGTGCGTGCGGTGGACCTCGGCGATCAGCCACTCCCAGAAGTCCAGCGGCTTGGTGTGCGGGTTGTCGACGCGGAACACGCGCACGCCGCGCCGCACCCAGACCATCAGCACGTCGTGGAGCGCCTTCCACAGGCCGCGCCAGTCGGGCGAGTCCCAGTTGACGTTGTAGATGTCCTGGTAGCGCTTGGGCGGGTTCTCGGCGTACTTCAGCGTGCCGTCGGGGCGGTGGTGGAACCACTCGGGGTGCTCGGTCAGCCACGGGTGGTCGGCGCTGCACTGGATCGCGAAGTCCAGCGCGACGTCGACGTCGTGCCTGCGCGCCGCCGCGATCAGCGCGTCGAAGTCCTCCCACGTGCCGAGCTCGGGGTGCAGCGCGTCGTGGCCGCCGTGGGCGCGGTCGCCGATCGCCCACGGCGAGCCGGGGTCGTGCTCGCCGGCGACCAGCGCGTTGTTGGCGCCCTTGCGGTTGGTCTCGCCGATCGGGTGGACCGGCGGCAGGTAGACGACGTCGAAGCCGAGCTCGGCCAGCTTCGGGATCTGCTTGGCGACGCCCCGCAGGCCGCCCCACGAGCGCGGGAACAGCTCGTACCAGGCGCCGAAGCGCGCGCGCTCGCGGTCGACCCAGAGGTCGAACGGGCCGGCGACGGTCGCGTCCTCGCGCGCGGGGAAGGCGTCGGCGGCGGCGACGACCTCCTCGGCGAGCGCGGCGGCGACGCGCTCGCGCCACGGCGCGCGCTCGTCGGCGAGGACGGCATGCGCGCGCTCGAGCGCCTTGCGGGCGCCGTGCCTGGCGCGCCCGGCGGCGGCCTCGAGGTGGGCGGCGCCCTCGGCCAGCTCGCCGGCGAGGTCCTCCTGGCCGGCGGCGACCTTGCGCTCGAGCTCGTCGCGCCACGACGCGAAGGCGTCGGCCCAGGCCTCGATCTCGAAGCGCCACGGGCCGACCTCGTCGGCCTCGAAGCGGCCCTCCCAGCGGCTGCCGCCGAGCTGCGCGTCGATCGGCGCCATCGGCGCCTCGCGCGGGCGCCGCCGCGAGAGCGGGCGGGCGCGCACGACCGCGCGCAGGATCTCGTGGCCGTCGCGGATCAGCTCGGCGCGCACGGCGACGACGTCGCCGACGGTGCGCTTGGCCGCGTAGCGGCCGCAGTCGACGATCGGCTCGACGCGCTCGACGTGGATCCGGGGAGGGGGATGCGGTGAGCGCGGCACGGACAAGCTGTCGGCATTGTTCCCGACTTACGGGGATGGCGAATCCGCTTGTGATCGGTCGTGCATCGGGCGTGCTGCTGCACCCCACGTCGCTGCCCGGCGCCCGCCTGGGCGACGAGGCGCGCGCGTTCGTCGACTGGCTCGCGGCGGCCGGCCAGTCGTGGTGGCAGACGCTGCCGCTCGGCCCTCCGGACGAGCACGGGTCGCCGTACGCCGCGCGCAGCGCCTTCGCCGCCGACCCGGCGCTGCTGGCCGATCCCGACGCCCCGGTGACGGGCGCCGAGCGCGACGCGCTGCGCGCTCGCGCCGGCTTCTGGCTGGAGGACTGGGAGGCGTTCGGGGGCGACGTCGACATGCAGGTCCGCCTCGACCGCGAGTGGGGCGCGCTGCGCGCGTACGCGCGCGGGCGCGGCGTGCGGCTGCTCGGCGACATCCCGATCTACGTCGCGCCCGGCGGCGCCGACCACCGCGCGCACCCGGAGCTGTTCCGGACCGGCTTCGTCGCCGGCGCGCCGCCCGACGCGTACTCCGAGGACGGCCAGCACTGGGGCAACCCGCTGTTCGACTGGCCGGCGATGCGCCGTCGCGGCTATCGCTGGTGGGTGGCGCGCCTGCTGCGCAACCTGGAGCTGTTCGACGCGGCGCGGATCGACCACTTCCGCGGCTTCGTCGCCTACTGGGCGATCCCCGAGGGCGACGAGACCGCGCGCCGCGGGCACTGGATGCGCGGCCCCGGGGCGGCGCCGTTTCGCGCCATGCGGGCGGCGCTCGGCGGCGACCTGCCGCTCGTCGCCGAGGACCTCGGCGTGATCACCGAGCCCGTGCGCCGCCTGCGCGACGAGCTCGGCCTGCCGGGGACCGTCGTCACCCAGTTCGGCTTCGACCGCGACGACCCCGGCTCGCCGCACCGCTTCGACAACCAGGTGCGCCGCGCCGTCGCCTACTCGAGCACGCACGACAGCGCGCCCGCCGCCGGCTGGTGGGCGGGCGCGACCGGCGAGCAGCGCGACGAGGCGCTGGCCGCGTTCGCGCGCGCCGGCGTCGCCGAGCGCGAGCCGCACTGGGCGATGGTCGACCTGACGCTGCGCTCGCGCGCGGCGACCGCGATCGTCCAGGCCCAGGACCTGCTCGGCCTCGGCGACGAGGCGCGCATGAACGTGCCGGGGACGGAGGGCGCTCCGAACTGGCGCTGGCGGCTGGAGCCGGGCGCGCTCGACGCGGCGCTGGCGCGGCGGCTGCGGCGGCTGAGCGAGGCCGCGGGGCGGGCCGCGGGGCGGTCCTGATAGACCGCAGGCCATGGCGAGCACCACCCTGGAGACCGTCCCGCTGGGCGGCACCGGCATCGAGATCACGCGCGTCGGCTTCGGCGCCTGGGCGATCGGCGGAGGCGGCTGGCAGTTCGGCTGGGGAGCGCAGGACGACGACCGCTCGATCGCCGCGATCCACCGCGCGCTGGAGCTGGGGGTCAACTGGATCGACACGGCGCGGGCGTACGGCTTCGGCCGCTCCGAGCGCGTCGTCGGGCGTGCGCTGGCGGGCCTCGCCGAGCGGCCGTACGTCTTCACCAAGGGCGGGATCGTCGACGACGGCGACGGCCGCACGCGCCAGACGCTCGGGCGCGACTCGCTGCGCCGCGAGGTCGAGGAGAGCCTGCGCAACCTCGGCGTCGACGCGATCGACCTCTACCAGATCCACTGGCCCGTCCCCGACGAGCAGGTCGAGGAGGGCTGGGCGACGTTCGCGGAGCTCAAGCGGGAGGGGCTGGTCCGCCACATCGGCGTGTCGAACTTCAGCGTCGGCCAGCTACGGCGGGCGCAGGAGATCGCGCCGGTCGAGACGCTGCAGCCGCCCTACTCGCTCGTCGACCCGTCGGCCGCCGACGAGCTGCTGCCCTGGTGCGCCGAGCACGGCATCGGCACGATCGTCTACTCGCCGATGGGCTCGGGCCTGCTGTCGGGCGCGATGACGCGCGAGCGGATCGCGGCGCTGCCCGACGACGACTGGCGCAGGCGCGCGGCGCACTTCAACGAGCCCGAGGTCGGCCGCCACCTGGCGACCGCCGAGCGGCTCGCCGCCGTCGGCGCGCGCCACGGCGTCACGGCCGGCGCCGTCGCGGTCGCCTGGACGCTCGCCAACCCGGCCGTCGACGGCGCGATCGTCGGCTTCCGCGCGCCCGAGCAGGTCGACCCGCTGATCGCGGCCGCCGCGCTGGCGCTGACGCCCGAGGAGCTCGCCGAGGTCGAGGGCCGCCGACCCGCGTGACCCGCGCGGCGAGGACGGCGCGAAGGTCAGCGCACGCTCAGCGCGCAGCCGGGCGCGGAGAACGCCGTGCGCCACGCGGCGCCGCCGGCGGGCGGCGCCGGGGGCTCGACGCCCGGGCGCACCGCGACCGCGACGTGGACGCCGTCGCCGCGCAGGAACGCGAGCGTCCCGGCCGGGGCGTCGAGCGGCTCGTAGGGCAGGCCGACGAGCTCGAGCGCGAGCGCGGCGCGCGTCAGCGCGAGCTTCGGCGGCGGCGCCGGCGAGCGCAGCGCCGCGCGGAGGCCGTCCCAGTCGACCGGCCGGCGATTGTCGGGGTCGACGAGCGCGAGCAGCTCGACCTCGTCGCCCTGGTAGACGTCGGGCACGCCCGGGACCGTCAGCCCGAGCAGCTTCTGCGCCAGCGCCGCGGGCTGCGCGACGGCGGCCAGCCGCCGGGCGAAGGCCAGCACGTCGCCGTCGCAGAGCAGCCCGGCGACCCACGCGCGCGCCGCCGCCTCGTGGTCCTCGTCGGGCCGCGTCCACGACGAGGTCAGCTTGCGCTCGCGCAGCGCCTTGACGACGTAGGCGTCGAGGCGCTGCGCGCCGATCGGCGCGGCGACGACCGTCTGCAGGAACAGCCACGACTCGCCGTGGTCGGTCAGCGGCGAGCGCGCGAGCACCGAGCGCGCCAGCGCCTCCCACTCGTCGGCGATCCACGTCAGCGCCGCCAGGCGCGCGCGCACGTCGGCCGAGCGCTTGGCGTCGTGGGTCTGCAGCGCGACCATCGACGTCGGCCAGCGCTCGGCGCGCGCCGCGTTGGCCTCGTGGAAGGCCCGCGCGGACAGGCCGAAGCGGCCCGGGTCGCCGCCCACGTCGTTGAGCGCCAGCAGGCGCACGTAGCGGTAGAGGGCCGTGTCCTCGACGCCCTTGGCCGTCACCGCCGGCGTCGTCTGCTGGAAGCGCGTCACGAACGCCTCCGGCGCGTCGAGCAGCCACTCGAGGCCCGCCGCGCGCAGCGCCGCGAGGTCGTCCGGGTGCGGCTCCTCGCCGGCGCGCAGGTACGTCCTGTAGACGGGCAGCGCGCTCAGCGCGCCGGCCAGCGCCTCGGGCTCCAGGCGCTCGCACGGCCCGTCCGGCCACGCGCGCGCGAGGCGCTCGAGCTCGGCCGCGAACGCGCCGCGCGCCTGCTCGAGCTTGCCCTCGCGCGCGACCTCGGCGAACGTGCGCGTTTCGCCGGTCAGCTCCGCGTAGAGCGCCGTCAGGCGCTCCTCCGTCGTCTCGTCGACGAGCAGCGCCGCGACGTCATCGAGCAGCTCGTAGCCGGTCGTCCCGTCGACCGGCCACGAGGCGCGCAGGGACTCGCCCCGGCCCGCGCCGGCGCCGGCGTCGGGCGCGAGGATCTTCTCGACCCACACGTGCGGGACGCCGCCCTCGCGCAGCCGCGCGAGGTACGCGGCGGGGTCGGCGAGGCCGTCGGGGTGGTCGACGCGCAGGCCGTCGACGAGCCCGTCGGCGACCAGCGACAGCGGCAGCCGCGTGACCGTCTCCAGCACCTCGGGGTCCTCGACGCGCAGGCCGGCGAGGTCGTCGATGTCGAAGAAGCGCCGGTGCCCTCCGGTCGCCGGGTCGAGGTCGAAGAAGCGCTCGCGCAGCGCCGGGTCCGCCCACCAGCGGTTGGCGTCGTCGACGGCCATGTGGTTGGGGACGACGTCGAGCACGATGCCCAGCCCCGCCTCGCGCGCCGCCGCCGCCAGCGGCCCGAACGCCCGCTCGCCGCCGAGCGCGTCGCTCAGGCGCGTCGGGTCGACGACGTCGTAGCCGTGCGTCGAGCCCGCGCGCGCCTGGAACGCGGGCGACAGGTACAGGTGCGAGGCGCCCAGCTCGCGGACGTAGGGGACCAGCTCGCGGACCTCGTCGAAGCCGAGCCCGGGGCCGAGCTGGAGCCGGTAGGTCGCCCTCACGTCACGCGGCGCAGCAGCTTGACCGAGCGGGCCGGCGCGACGACCGTGCCGCGCGCGGCGAAGCGGCCGCTGCCGGGCGCGATCGACGGGTCGTACGTGCACAGCTCGTGCGTCCAGGCCGCGCCGAAGCGGCGCACCGGCAGCGTGAACGCGACGTCCTCGTAGTGGGCGTTGAGCAGGCACAGGAAGCTGTCGTCGGCGATCCGCTCGCCGTGCGGGCCGCGGTCGGCGATCGCCTCGCCGTTGAGGAAGACGCCGAGCACGTGGGCGTCCTCGCGCTGCCAGTCGCGGCGCGTCATCTTGCGCCCGTCGGGGCGGAACCACCAGACGTCGGGCAGGCCGCTGCCGGTGACGTCCTGGCCGGACAGGTAGCGCTGGCGGCGGAACACGGGGTGCTCGCGGCGCAGCGCCAGCAGCCGCCGGACGAACGCGTGCAGCTCCTCCTGCCAGGGCTCCCAGTCCCAGCGAAACCAGGAGATCTCGTTGTCCTGGCACCAGGCGTTGTTGTTGCCGCCCTGCGTGCGGCCGAACTCGTCGCCGCCGAGCAGCATCGGCACGCCCTGCGAGAGCAGCAGCGTCGCCAGCAGGTTGCGGCGCTGGCGGGCCCGCAGCGCGAGCACCTCGGCGTCGTCGGTCTCGCCCTCGACGCCGCAGTTCCACGAGCGGTTGTCGTCGGTGCCGTCGCGGTTGTCCTCCTGGTTGGCCTCGTTGTGCTTGGCGTTGTAGGAGACGAGGTCGCGCAGCGTGAAGCCGTCGTGCGCGGTGACGAAGTTGACCGACGCGAACGGCCGCCGCCCGTCGGACTCGTAGAGGTCGCTGGAGCCGGTGAAGCGCGACGCGAACGACGCGACGCCCGCCTGGCCGCGCCAGAAGTCGCGCATGACGTCGCGGTAGATCCCGTTCCACTCGCTCCACAGCACCGGGAAGTTGCCGACCTGGTAGCCGCCCGGGCCGACGTCCCACGGCTCGGCGATCAGCTTGACCTGGCTGAGGATCGGGTCCTGGTGGATCGTGTCGAAGAACGCGCTCAGGCGGTCCACGTCGTAGAGCTCGCGCGCGAGCGCGCTGGCGAGGTCGAAGCGGAAGCCGTCGACGTGGCAGTGCATGACGAAGTAGCGCAGCGAGTCCATGATCAGCCGCAGCACCGCCGGGTTGACCGTGTTGAGCGTGTTCCCCGTGCCCGTGTAGTCCATGTAGTGGCGCGGGTCGCCGGGCACGAGCCGGTAGTAGCCGGCGTTGTCGACGCCCTTGAACGAGAGCATCGGCCCGAGGTGGTTGCCCTCGGCGGTGTGGTTGTAGACGACGTCGAGGATCACCTCGATCCCGCGCGCGTGCAGCGCCTTGACCATGCCCTTGAACTCGCGCACCTGCTCGCCGCGCGTGCCGGTCGCGGCGTAGAGCGCGTGCGGCGCGAGGTAGCCGATCGAGCTGTAGCCCCAGTAGTTGGTCAGCCCCTTGGCGTGCAGGAACTCCTCGTCGGCGACGTGGTGGACGGGGAGCAGCTCGACGGCGGTGACGCCGAGGTCGGCGAGGTAGTCGAGCGCCGCGTCGGAGGCGAGGCCCGCGTAGGTGCCGCGCAGGTCCTCGCGCACGTGCGGGTGGCGCTGCGTGAAGCCGCGCACGTGCGCCTCGTAGATCACGGTCTCGCTCCACGGCCGCTGCGGCAGGCGGTCGCCGTCCCAGTCGAAGCGCTCGTCGATGACGACCGACTTGGGGATCGCGTCGGCGTCGTCCTCGTCGTCGGGCTCGAGGTCGTCGTCGGGCGTGCCCTCGGGGACGTAGGGCAGGACGTTGGCGCGGTCGAAGGCGATCGGCCCCTCGATCGCCTTGGCGTAGGGGTCGATCAGGAGCTTGGCCGGGTTGAAGCGGTGGCCCTCGTGCGGCGCGTAGGGGCCGTGGACGCGGTAGCCGTAGCGCTGGCCCGGCCCGACGCCGGGCAGGTAGCAGTGCCAGTGCAGCGCCGTGCGCTCGGTCAGCTCGACGTGCTCCTCGTCGTCGTCGCCGTCGAACAGGCACAGCACGACGCGCTGCGCGTGCTCGCCGTAGAGCGAGAAGTTCGTGCCGCCGCCGTCGAACGTCGCGCCGAGCGGGAACGGGTGGCCGGGCCACACCTCCCTCATGCCAGCACCACCGCCCCCGACAGCGGCGGCAGCGACACGGCCCCGGCCTGCAGGCGCGCGCCGTCGGCCGTGGCCAGCGCCAGCTCGGCGCCCTCGACGGCGACCGCGCGCGGCCGCTCGTGGTCGAAGTTGCACGCCAGCTCGGCGCCGTCGCGCGCCACCCGCAGCCAGCGCTGCGCCTCGTCGAACTCGATCGCGCGCACCGGCGCGCCCTTCAGCCGCGCGCGCAGCGCCAGCAGCCGCGCGTAGAGGTCGCGCACGCCGGGCGCCTCGACGCGCGTGAGCTTCGAGCGCTCGAACGTCGCCGGGTCCTGCGGGTCGGGGACGTCCTCGCCCGCGAACGCGGCGAACGCCGCGAACTCGCGCCGGCGCCCCTCGCGCGTCGCGCGCGCGATCTGCTCGTCGACGTGGTCGGTGAAGAACTGGAACGGAGCGGCCTCGCCGTACTCCTCGCCCATCCACAGCATCGGCGTGAACGGTGACAAGAGAACGCACATCGCGGCGAGCGGTGCCACGCGGGCGGGCAGCCGATCGCCGAGCGCGCGGTTGCCGACCTGGTCGTGGTCCTGGGTGAAGACGACGAAGCGCTCGGGCGCGACGTCGTCGGCGCGCGCGCCGAAGACCCGCCGCCGCACCGCGCTCCAGGTGCCGTCGTGGACGTGCGGGCGGTGCAGCGCCTTGGCGAGCTGGGCGAGCTCGCCGAAGTCGGCG
>DASZVK010000319.1:0-2822 GCA_035547175.1 Solirubrobacteraceae bacterium | reverse complement strand
CGACCAGCGCAGCGGCGGCAGCGCGAAGACCGCTCGCGTCAGCAGGACCACGCCGCGCGAGGGCGGCGCGGGCGCGGGCGTCGGTCCCTCCATCGCGGCCTCAGTCTGCCCGACGGCGGCGCGGCACGGCGTCGAGCACCTCCGAGGGCACGATCCGCAGCGCGAGCGCGCCGGCGCCGAGCACCGCGACGGCGCCGGCCGCCCGTGCGACCGCGGGCGCCGGCAGCAGCACGCCGACGGCGAGGGCGGCCGCGAGCGCGACGGCGAAGCGCGCCATGAACGACGCCGGCGTCGGCCAGGCCCGGCCCGTGATCGAGCGCAGCGAGACGGCGAGCGCCGCGCCGTCGGCGACGTCGGCGATCACGGCCGCGATCGCCGCCCCCTTGGCGTCGTAGAGCGGGATCAGGACGAGCCCGGCGGCGACGACCGCGACGAGGCCGACGAGGCTCGAGACGACGACGGCCCGGCGGCGGCCGTCGGCGAGCAGCAGCACGACCCACGACTGGATGACGAAGAACGTCGCCACCGCCGCGGCGTGGATGCGCAGCACCGGCGCCGCGCCTGCGAACGCCTCGCCGCCGAGCAGGACGACCAGCGGGTGCGCGGCGACCGCCAGCGCGACGGCGACGAGCGAGCCGAGCAGCAGCGCGACCTCGGTCAGCCGGCCGGTCACGAACCGCAACCGCACGCGATCCTCGCGCGCCGCGACCGCCGCGACCGGCAGGACGATCCCGGCGACCAGCAGCGGCAGGCCGCCGGCGATCTCGACGACGCGCGCCGAGGCGACGACGAGGCCGGTCTGGCGCTCGCTGGTCAGCAGCGAGGCGAGCACGACCAGCATCCGCACGTAGACGATCGCCAGCACGGCCGCGGCCGCGACCGGCAGCGCCTTGCGGGCCAGATCGCGCCACGCGCCGAGGTCGACCTGCGGCCACGTGCGGTCCTCGGGCGCCAGCAGCCGCGCGGTCAGCGCCAGCGAGCCGGCGCCGACCGCGATCTGGATCGCCAGGAACGCCACCAGCCCACCGCCGGCCAGCCAGACGGCACCGAAGCCCGCCAGCAGGATCACCTGCTTGGCCAGCTCGGTCAGCGTCAGCCGGCCGTTGCGCAGGTCGACGATCAGCGGCAGCGTCAGCGCCGCCTGGCCGGCGATCAGGATCGCGCCGCCGCCGGCCATCGCCACGCCCGCGACCATCGCCGCGCCGTAGCCGGCGACGGCGGCGAAGGCGGCGCAGACGCCGACCCCGACGGCCGACAGCGCACAGCGCAGCCCGAGGATCGTGCCGACCAGCGCGCGGCGGTCCTCGCCGTGCGGGTGCAGCGCCAGCTCGCGGCTGCCGGTGATCGTCAGCCCGGCGTCGGTGACGAGGCTGACGATCGCGACCAGCGCCAGCGCCGTGCCGTAGCGGCCGTAGTCGACGACGCCGAGCGTGCGCTGCAGGACGACGACGCCGGCCGCGCCGAGCAGGTTGACGACCGCGAAGCCCGCGATCCGCACCGCGCCGCCGTGGACGACGCGCCGCCCGACCTGCGCGTCGCGCAGGACGTGGGGCCCGCGGCGCGCCGCGGCGGCGACATCGGGCTCGGGCACAGCCGCACCGTAGCCGCGCCGTCGGCCGCGGCGACCGGGATAGGCTCCGGCCGTGGCAGGCGTCTCCGCCGAGAAGCCCGAGGGGTACTACGGCAACGAGCGCCGCGACGTCGTCGAGATGCTGCCGCGGCCGGTCGGCGCCGTGCTCGACGTCGGCTGCGGCGACGGCGCGAACGCCGCCGCGCTGCGCGAGGCGGGCGCGACGCGGATCGCCGGGATCGAGGTCGTCCCCGAGGCCGCGCAGCGCGCACGAGAGCGCTTCGACGAGGTCCTCACGGGCACGGTCGAGGAGCGCATCGGCGACCTCGAGGGCCCGTTCGACACGATCCTGTTCCTCGACGTGCTCGAGCACCTGGTCGACCCGGCGGCGGTCCTGCGCGCTGCGCACCGGGTCGCGGCGCCGGGGGCGCACGTGCAGGTCAGCGTGCCCAACGCGCGCCACTACTCGCTCGTGCGCGACCTCATGCTGCGCGGGACGTTCGGCTACGCCGACTGGGGCCACCGCGACAGCACGCACCTGCGCTGGTTCACGCGCCGCGACGTCGAGGCGCTGCTGCGCGACGCGGGCTGGGACGTGCTCCGCACGAGCCATCCCGCGCTCGGGCGCTCGCGGGCGCTCGATCGGGTCACGCGCGGGCGCTCGACGGAGTTCCTCGTCGGCCAGTGGTACGTGCTCGCGCGGGCGCCGCGATGAGCGGCGTGCGCGTCACGCTGCTGCGCGGCACCGCCGCCAGCCCGTGGGAGCTGCGCGCCTGGGAGGGCGTCGGCGAGCCCTACGACGTCGAGGTGCTGATCCCGCGGGCCAACCTCTACGACACCTCGCTGGTCGCCCTGCGCAAGCGACCGGTGCGGACCGTCGGCGGCCTGCTGCCGGCGCCCGCGGCGCGCCTGGTCGGCGAGCGCTACCTCGGCCTGCGGCGCGCGCTCGCCGGGACCGACGTCGTCCACTCGGCCGAGATCTCGCCGTGGTTCGCCGTCCAGCCGGCGCGGCTCAAGCGGCGGCTGGGCTTCCGCCTGGTCCTGACCGTGTGGGAGACGCTGCCGTTCGTCGACGCCTACCGCAACGTGCGCACGCGCGCCTACCGGCGCGAGGTGCTCGCGGCCGCCGACCTGCTCCTGCCGACGACGTCGCGGGCGGCCGACGCGCTGGCGCTCGAGGGCGTCGACGCCGCGCGCGTCGAGCTCTGCCCGCCCGGCGTCGACGTCGACCGCTTCGCGCCCGCGCGCGAGC
>DASZVK010000318.1:0-5361 GCA_035547175.1 Solirubrobacteraceae bacterium | reverse complement strand
GACGATCGCCACGGCGACGCTCGACTCGCTGTTCCGGCTGATCTACTCGCAGGAGCAGCAGACCGACGCGCGCGAGCTCGGCGGCCCGGTGACGCCGGACGTGCTCAACAAGCGCGTCGCCGCCGGCAGCACCTACTACCTGGCGATCCTCGACCAGGTCGGGCACGTGCTGGCGGCGTCGGCCGGCACGCCGGCGCGCGTGCTCGCCCGGGAGGCCTCGCAGCCGCAGTTCCGCGCCGCGCTGACCTCGCCGTCGCCCGCGCCGACGGGGATCTCCGACGTGCTCGACGACGGCCCCGCGGGCACGCGCCTGATCGAGACGGTCGTCTCCTACGCGGGCGCGACGGGTCGCCGGATGCTCGTCACGGGCCAGCCGGTGTCGACGTTCACGCAGTTCCTCGCCGGCGCCCTGCAGCCGATGGCGCCGGTCACCGGCGGGCGCGCCTACGTCCTCGACGGCCACGGCAACGTGCTCGCCTCGGTGATGCCCTCGGGCCAGACGCGGCCGCCGAACCCGGCGCTGGTGCGCAAGTCGCTGGAGCGAGCGAGCGGCACCTACGACGCCGGCGGCGAGCGCTACTTCGCCGCGTCGCGGATCCCGGAGACGAGCTGGCAGATCGTCGTCAGCGCGCCGACGGCCTCGCTGTACCGCGGCACGACCGGCGTCGGGCGCTGGCTGCCGTGGCTGGTGCTCGGGCTGAGCGCCGTGGCGTTCGCGGCGATCGCGGTGCTGATCCGGCGCGCCGTCGTCACCAGCGGCCGCCTCGCCCGCAGCAACGCCGAGCTCGAGATCAGCCAGCAGCGGCTGCGCGATCGCGCGCGCGAGCTGCAGCGCTCGAACATCGAGCTCGAGCGCTCCAACGCCGACCTCGAGACGTTCGCCTACGTCGCCTCGCACGACCTCTCGGCGCCGCTGCGGGCGGTGTCGGGCTTCGCGCAGCTGCTGGCCAACCGCTACCGCGGCAGGCTCGACGACGCCGCCGACGAGTTCATCTCGCACATGCAGTCGAGCCTCGACCACATGCAGTGGATCATCGACGACCTGCTCGCGTACTCGCGCGTCGGCCGCGCCGAGCTCGCGCCCGAGCGGGTCGACCTCGACGCGGTCCTCGCCGACGTGCTGCGCAACGTCGGCACCGACGTCGAGGAGGCGCGCGCAACCGTCACGCACGACGACCTGCCCGAGGTCGGCGGCGACCGCGGCCAGCTCGCGCTCGTGCTGCAGAACCTGATCGCCAACGCGATCAAGTTCTCGGTCCCGGGCGCCGACCCCGAGGTCCACGTCGGGGCCGCGCGCGAGGGCGAGCGCTGGCGCGTGTTCGTGCGCGACAACGGGATCGGCATCGACCCCGAGCACGGCGAGCGGATCTTCAAGATGTTCCAGCGCCTGCACGAGCCCGAGGCCTATCCGGGGACCGGCATCGGCCTGGCGATCGTCAAGCGCGTCGTCGAGCGCCACGGCGGGCGCATCGGCGTCGAGCCCGCGCCCGGCGGCGGCAGCGTGTTCTGGTTCACGGTCGGCGACCCGCCGGGGGCGCCGGCGCCGCGGCCCGAGCCGGTGGTGGCCGAGCGCCCGCAGGCGCCGGTCGCCGCTCAGAGCAGCGAGTCCTGACCGGGCAGTGGCTCGTGCGCCGACGCGCGCGCGAGGCGCTCGAGCTCGGCCGAGGCCTGCGAGGCCAGCGCCGCGCAGTCCTCGACCAGGGTGGCGGCCGCGTCGGCCGAGAGGTCGCCGGAGCGCAGCTGCTCGGCGGCGCGTTCGAGGCGCGCGATCAGCTCGTCGAGGGACGGGTCGGGGCTCATCGCCCGGCATTCTCCCCCAGCGCGGCGGACAGGATGCCGTTGACGAACGCCGGCGCCTGCGCGCCGCAGAACGTCTTGGCCGTCTCGACGGCCTCGTCGATCGCGCCCTCGGGCGGGATCGGCGTCTCCGACGGCGCCAGGTCGGGGTGCAGCATCTCCAGCAGCGCGACGCGCATGATCGCCTTCTCCAGCGGCGCGATGCGGTCGATCGTCCAGCCCTGGGCGTGACGGGCGATGACGTCGTCGAGCTCGGGCGCGTAGTCGTCGGTGGCGTGCGCGAGCGCCCGCGTGAAGGCCGACGCGTCGCGCCCGAGGACATCCTCGATCTCGCGCCCGGTCACCTCGCGCTGGTAGACGGCGAAGGCGGCGGCGCGGCGCTGGTCGCTCCTGCGGGACATCGGCGGCGCAGCGTAGCCTTGTGCCATGGGCGTCGTCGTGTCCGTCAACGTCGGGCAGATCGAGTCGATCGGGGTCCAGCGGGCGATCTACAGCGCGATCATGAAGCGCCCGGTGCCCGGTCGCGTGCGCGTGCGCGGCGTCAACCTCGACGGCGACGACCAGGAGGACCGCGAGAACCACGGCGGGCCCGACCAGGCCGTCTACGCCTACTCGCAGGAGTCCTACGCCTGGTGGCGGGCCCGGCTCGACGGCTGGCGGCTCGCGGCGGGGACGTTCGGCGAGAACCTGACTACGGCGGGCGTCGAGGTCGACCACGCCGTGATCGGCACCCGCTGGCGCGTCGGGACGGCGCTGCTGGAGGTCACCGCCCCGCGCATCCCCTGCTACAAGCTCGCGACGCGGATGGGCGAGCCGCGCTTCCTGAAGTGGTTCGTGCAGGCGCGCCGGCCGGGCGCCTACCTGCGGATCGTCGAGGAGGGCGAGCTCGGCGCCGGCGACGACGTCGAGCTCGTCTCGGTCCCCGACCACGACGTGACGATCGCGATGGTCTTCGAGGCGTGGCTGTTCGACCGCAGCCTGCTGGCGCGCATCATCGAGGCTCCGCAGCTCGGCGAGCGCGCGCGGGCCGGCGCGCTCGAGCGGCTGGCGGCGCCGCGGCGCGCCGCGAGCGCCTGAGCGGCGCGGCCGCGCTCAGGCCGCCATCTCGAACGGGCCGTCGGCTCCGAAGCCGCGCACGCTGCGCACGTCGACGATCACCGCCACCCCGGCCCGCTCGGCGTCGTGCTCGCGCTCGCGCTGCGGGATCGCCGCGTAGACCGCCTCGCCGGCCGCCTCGTCGAGGCGCGCCGTGCCGCGCAGCGAGAGGAAGC
Organism: Solirubrobacteraceae bacterium; assembly: GCA_035547175.1. Classification (GTDB taxonomy): domain Bacteria; phylum Actinomycetota; class Thermoleophilia; order Solirubrobacterales; family Solirubrobacteraceae; genus BP-464. The sequence goes on along the minus strand of DASZVK010000318.1, from coordinate 2,293 downwards.
GCGGGCCCGGCCCCTGGCCGCCGCTGTGGTAGAGCACCGAGACCTTCGGCCTCCGGGCGATCGCGACGGCGAGCCCGTCGTCGCGCTTGCGCGCCCAGATCGCGAGCTGGGTCGGCGAGTGCACGTGCGCGCTGCCGCGGAACGAGAGGGTCGGATAGCCGTCGTCGTCTACGTAGCCGACGACGACCGTCCGGCCGCGCTCGAAGGCGGTGCCGATCGCGGCGTCGATCTCGTGGGTGGTCAGGTCGACGGGGTCTGCCATGCGGTCGCTCCGAGATCGTTGGTTGCGAGAGCAACGAGATTCTACGGGGGCCGGAACCCCGTGGTCGCACCGTCAGACGATCCGCGCCGATGCGATCGAGAGCCCCGGGCACCAGAGTCGGCGGTGGGCCGAGTTGAGTCGCGCCATGCGACCGAAGTCGGCCCACCCAGGCGCCGGCGCGGAGCGACGAGACGATCTCGACCAACCAGCTCAGGTTCTGCGCGTGAACGCGCCGGGCCGGTCGATGCTATGCCCCACGTTTACACAACCGGGGATGGTTGCGTGTTGCCGCAGCATGAAGAGCAGACCATCCGGCCTCGTCGGCCTCATTGGGATCGGTGCCCTCGCGAAGCAGCCGGCTCACAGCTACCTCGTCTCCTCGCGCGGCTGCCTGCACCAAGGGCGGCAACCCGGTCAGCCACCCGTCGTCAGCCATCGTGCCAATGCTATGCCTGCCGGTTGCGAGCGAGGCGAGAAGCCCAGGCGCCGTCGCCAGGGACAACCCGCTGGCTAGCATGGCCTCGCGCACGACCTTCGAGCCAGCCCCCGCGAGGGCGGTGATTTCCACGATCTCGACCAACCAGTTCAAGAACGGCAACCACATCGACGTCGAGGGGACGGTCTTCAAGATCCTCGAGTTCCAGCACGTCAAGCCCGGCAAGGGCGGGGCGTTCGTGCGGACGAAGCTGCGGCGGGCGTCGGACGGGAACGTGATCGACCGGACGTTCCGGGCGGGCGAGAAGTTCCGCGCCGTGCGCACCGAGGCGCGCCGGATGCAGTTCCTCTACGCCGACGGCAGCGAGGCCCACTTCATGGACTCGGAGTCCTACGAGCAGCTCGCGATGCCGGAGGACGCCGTCAAGGACGCGCTGCGCTGGACCAAGCCCAACGACGAGGTCGACGTGCTGTTCATCGACGGCGCCCCGGCCGACCTCCAGCTCCCCGCGTCGGTCGAGCTGGAGGTCACCGAGACGGAGCCGGGCCTGCGCGGCGACACCGCGTCCGGCGGCGGCGACAAGCCGGCGACGCTCGAGACCGGGGCGACCATCCGAGTTCCGCTGTTCGTGAACATCGGCGACCGCGTCAAGGTCCAGACCGCCACCGGCGAGTACATGTCGCGCGCCTAGGCGGCGGGCGTCGGCGGGCCGGCGCCGTGCTCGTGGCCCAGGTGCGGGACCGGCGGCTTGCCCGGCCGCACCAGGCCGAGGGTCAGCACCAGGAAGCCGATCCCGGCCAGCAGCAGGGCGATCCCGACGATCATCGAGAACAGCGCCACCTGCTGGGCGAAGAACGAGGTGTTCAGCGCCGTCGTCAGCGCCGTCTCGGTCACCCAGACGTTGCGGGCGCCGTTGGCGACGGGCGCGCCGGTCTTCGGGTCCTTGGCGGCCGCGGCCTTGTCGTTGGTCTCCTTGCCGGCCGGGGTGAGGTACTGGCCCATCTCGGCGTAGACGCGCCCGCCCGTGGCCTCCAGGGCGTGGATGCGCATGTACTGGGCGAAGCACTTGGCGCGGTCGCCGGTGTTGACCGGCTTGTCGGCGACCGTGCACGTCGGCACGCCTTCGACGTTCTTCAGGCCGGCCTCCTTGATGGCCGCCCGGATGGCGGAGGGGGTCATGTCCGGCGTACCGGTGATCCGCTCGCGGTTGAGGTCGATGCCGACCTCGTGATGGCCTGAGGCGCCGATCACGATCGAGCCGGCGCCCATGGCGACGAGGATCACGCTCGCGATCACGCCGCCCCAGTGGAAGACGCTCTTGGACATGGCCCCAGCCTCGCACCCCCGGACGGCCGCGGCCATCCGTCGCCGTCCACGGGATCGCGGTGACCGACCCGCGTCGCGTCGCGGATCTCCCCCTAGCGGCGGATCCACCTCCCGCGGTGGTCCGTCCAGGAGGAACGATGCGGCCAACTACGGGCATCGGCGGCACCCGGCGTCGTTAGCGTTGGGCGCGCGATGTCGCCCGACGGCTCGATCACCCTGGTCCTCGCCGACGACCACGCGATGGTCCGCAGCGGGCTGCGCCTGCTGCT
>DASZVK010000317.1:0-3362 GCA_035547175.1 Solirubrobacteraceae bacterium | reverse complement strand
GGCGCCGTCGCGGTCGCCGTGGGGACGACGCTGGTGGCGATCGGATGAGGCGGGCGACGCTCGCGGCGCTCGCCGTCGCCGCGGCGGCGCTGGCGGCGTGCGGCACCTCGTCGCCCGACGACCTCGTCGCGCACCGCACGGGCTCGGGGCCGGGCGCGAAGCTGACGCTGCGCGTGATCGACGACGGCACCGTGTCGTGCGACGGCGACAGGCCGGTGCAGATCACCAGCAAGGAGCTGATCGACACGCGCGCGCTCGTCGACGACCTCGAGGACCTGGCGAAGGCGGGCCGCTCGCTGCCCGCCCGGCCGGGCTCGGTGCTGCGCTACGAGATCGAGACCGAGGACGGCACCGTGCGCTTCGCCGACAACTCGGCCCGCCAGCCGGCCGTCTTCTACCGCGCCCAGGCGCTGATCCGCAAGCTCGCCGTCGGCCCCTGCCGGCTGCCGCGCTGAGCGCCCTATCGCTCCTCGGCACGGAGGGCGCACGAGCGGCCGGCGGGCGGCCATGTGCCCACGATCTGATCGGAAACCATGTAGGTTCAGGCGGTGGCCGTCGATCGCTACGTCGTGCTGAGCGACCTGTCCGGGGGCTCGTCGCCGAAGAGCTTCGACGAGTGGTTCGACGCCCATGTGGCCGAGTTCCTCGCGATCCCGGGGATCGTCGCCGCGCAGAGCTACGAGCTCGAGCCGTCGGTCGTCGACCCCGCCGCCCCCACGACGTACCGGGTCGCGGCGATCTTCGAGATCGAGCGCCGACCCCTCGACCTGCCAGCCTGGTGGGAGGGAGCGCGCCTGGCGTCGTGGGTGGCGGCGCCGATCGGCGAGTGCGTCACGACGGACGGCTCGGGATCGTCCGCGCGCCGGCAGATCGTCTTCAGCGACCCCGGGCCGGGCGTGACGGACGAGAGCCTGGACACCTGGTACGCGGCGCATGTCCACGAGATCCTCTCGATCCCGGGGTTCACGGCGGCGCGGCGCTATCGGCTGGAGCCGCGCGTCGTGGATCACCGCGCGCCGATTCCGCAGCGGCGGCTGGCGGTCTACGAGGTCGACAGGGCGCCGGAGGAGCTGCGCGCCGAGATGGAGCGGCTCGACCTCCTCTCGGCCGGCTCCTACGAACGGCTCAAGGAGGATCCCGGCGATCCGGGCCCGCCGCTGCCGAAGTGGTGGCCGCAGGTGCGCTTCGCGTCCTGGGACCTGATCCCGCGCGGACCGCGCACCGAGGCCGTGGCCGCCGGGTCAGGCCCCGGCCGTATCTAAGACCATATATGATCTTCGCCTCGACGGAGCGGGTGGCGATCACGCGATGAGAAAGGGGGACGACCAGTGAAAGCCGTTCAGGCCGACGACAGGGCCGCACGCGTCGCTCCCGATGTCGGTCTCCAGCGCCACTACATCGACGGGCGCTTCACCGAGAGCTTCGACGGCGCGACCTTCGAGACGCTCAACCCGGCGACCAACGAGGTCCTGGCCGAGGCGGCGTCGGGCGGCGCCGCCGAGGTCGAGGCGGCAGTGGCCGCGGCGCGCCGTGCCTTCGACGAGGGCCCGTGGCCACGCATGTCCGCCGCCGAGCGTGCCCAGGCGCTGCGGCGGATCGCCGACCTGCTGCGCAAGCACTCCGAGGAGTTCATCGAGTACGAGGTCCTCGACATCGGGATGCCCGTCAAGCAGATGGGCGGGCTGGCCGCGCGCGCTGCGACGAACTTCGACTACTACGCGGGCGTGATCCCCGAGCTGCACGGCCGCGCGTTCAAGGTCGGCGACCAGTTCCTCAACTACACCGTCCGCAAGCCCGTCGGCGTCGCCGGGCTGATCATGCCCTGGAACGCGCCGCTCATGCTCTCGACCTGGCGGATCGCTCCTGCCCTGGCGGCCGGCAACACGATCGTCCTCAAGCCCGCCGAGTGGTCGCCGCTGACCGCGACGCTGCTGGCGCGCGTCCTCGAGGAGGCCGAGCTCCCCCCGGGCGTCTTCAACGTCGTGCACGGCTATGGCGAGATCGCCGGCGCGCCGCTGTCGCGCCACCCGGGCGTCGACCTGATCGCGTTCACGGGCGAGTCGGCGACGGGCAAGCTGATCACCGCCGCCGGGGCCGAGACGCTCAAGCGCGTGTCGCTGGAGCTGGGCGGCAAGTCGCCGGTCGTCGTCTTCGACGACGCCGATCCCGAGCTCGCGGTCGACGCGGCGCTCGCGCAGATCTTCACCCTCAACGGCCAGCGCTGCACGGCCGGATCGCGGCTGATCGTCCAGCGCGGCCTCTATGACGACCTCGTCGCCGCGATCGCCGCCCGGACCGCCAACATCCGCGTGGGCGACCCGTTCGACCGCCGCACGGAGCTCGGCCCGCTGATCCACCCCGAGCACCACGAGCGGGTCATGGGCTACGTGCAGTCGGCGCGCGACGAGGGCGCCGACGTGCTCGTCGGGGGAGAGCGCCCGGAGGGGCTGTCGGAGGGCAACTTCCTCCAGGCCACGCTCATCGCCGACGTCACCGAGGACATGCGGGTGTTCAAGGAGGAGATCTTCGGCCCGGTGCTCGTGGCGACGCCGTTCGACGACGAGGCCGAGGCGGTCCGGTTGGCCAACGCCACGCCCTACGGGCTGGCCGCCTACGTCTGGACGAACCACATCCAGCGCGCGCACCGGGTGGCCGAGGCGATCGACACGGGGATGTGCTGGATCAACTCGCAGAACGTGCGCGACCTGCGCACGCCGTTCGGGGGGACCAAGCAGTCGGGCATCGGACGCGAGGGCGGCGACTACGCGTTCGACTTCTACTGCGAGACCGAAGTTATCCACGTTGCGCTGGGGTCCAACCACATCCCACGATTGGGCCTTCCCGACGAGGACGGAGGAGCCCGATGAGAGCCGACGAGCTGGTCGGAACGCTGGACCGTGACGGCTGGGTGCCGATCGACGAGCCGCCGTTCGACATCATGCGGTGCGCGTACGTCGAGCTGATCGTGACCGATCTGGCGGCGTCTGCGCGCTTCTACGTCGACCTGCTCGGCCTGGTCGTCAGCCGGCGCACGGACGACGCGATCTACCTGCGCGGCTGGGAGGAGCGCCTGCACCACTCGATCGTGCTGCGCCAGGGCCCGGTGGCCGCGTGCGGCCGGCTGTCGTTCCGGACGCGCTCGAACGACGACCTCGACGCGCTCGCGGCCTGGTACGAGGCGCGTGGGTGCGAGACGCGGTTCGTCGACGGCGATCCGGAGGCGATGGGGAGGGCGCTGCGGGTGTGGGACCCGTTCGGGTTCCCGCTGGAGTTCTTCCACGACATGGAGCAGTTCGAGACGCAGCTGCAGCGCTTCCACCTGCACCGCGGCGCCCCGATCATGCGCCTCGACCACTTCAACA
>DASZVK010000316.1:0-2286 GCA_035547175.1 Solirubrobacteraceae bacterium | reverse complement strand
GTCCGGCTGCGCGGGCGCGTCGGCCGGAGCCTGCGGCGCGGCGTCCTCGTCGTCCTGCCGGGGGTCGGTGGGCGCGACGTCGTCGTCGCCGTGCGCGTCGTCGGCCGCGTCCGGGCGCGGCGGCGCGTCGTCGTGCGTGCGACCGTGCCGCGGGGCGGCGCCCGCCGGGCGCTTGTCCGTCTGACCTTCCGCGGTGGCGGTCCGGGTCAGGATCTCGTCGAACGTGGGCTCCGGCGGCGAGCCGGCGGCCGTTCGGCCCGGGGAGGCGGTCGGCGGCGGAGCCTGCCCGACCTGTACGGCGACCATCACAAGTCGTCTCCTGTTCCGGCGTCGTCGAGGACGGAGGCCACGTAGGCCTGCGTCTCCGGGTAGTCGGGGACGCCGCCCGCGGCCTGCACGGCGCCGGGGCCGGCGTTGTAGGCGGCCAGCGCCAGGGCGGGGTCGCCGCCGAAGGCGTCGAGCTGCTGGCGCAGGTAGGCCGCGCCGCCCTCCAGCGACTGCTGCGGGTCGAGCGGGTCGGTGACGCCCAGCGACGCGGCGGTCGAGGGCATCAGCTGGGTCAGGCCCAGCGCCCCGGCGGCGCTGCGCGCGTCGGGGTCGAAGCCGGACTCGTGCGCGACGAGCGAGCGCAGCAGCGCGGGGTCGACGCCCTGGTCGGCCGCGGCCTGCTCGATCTGCGCCCCGTAGGGCGCCTCGGCGCCGCCGACGGCGGCCGGGCTCACGGCGGGAGGCGTCGCGGCGGCGGTCGCCCGGCCGAGCGCCTGCTGGAAGCTGATGGAGCCCGTCCCGCCCGCCGTCGCCGTCGCGGCGGTGGCGCTCGCGGCCGGGGTCGCGGCGGGCGCGACGGGGCCGGTCAGCATCTGCTGGATCGCGGCCACGCGGTCGGCGGCGTCGGTGATCATGCCGCCACCGCCGGGGACCTGCGGCCGGCCATGTCGTCGATCAGCGCGGCCTCGCGGCGCGCGGCCTCGCGCTTGTGCTCGTCCAGGCGCCGCTCGCGCAGCATCGTCAGCGCGCGGCGGTCGCGGTGCGCGGCGACCAGCGCCTCGCGCGCGCGCTCGAGCTCGACGCGCAGGTGGGCCAGCTCGACGGCGGCCTCGTGACGGGCGCGCTCGCTGCGCTCGCGCCAGACCTGGGCGGCGAACAGCTCGGCGCCGCTGCGCGCCGTGGCGATCGCGTCGCGCTGGGTCTCGCCGGCCCGCGCGATGCGCTCGGCGGCGGCCTGCACGCGCTCGGCGCCCTGCTGCTCGAGGCGCAGCCGCTCGGCATAGCCCTCGCGGGCCCGATCCTCCTCGTGCTCGCGCACGGCGAGCACCCGATCCAGGCGGAAGCGGAACTTCCCGTTCACGAGGCGGCGTGATCGGCCGCCCGCGCGGATGCTTGAGCGGCTCGCCGCAAGGCGGACCCCGGTGGCCGCGGAGCCAGCCACCTCAGGCCAGCTCCAGGCGCAGCGGCGGGATCGCCGAGCCGCCGGGGTCGGCGTCGAGCAGCTCGCCGTCGACCTCCTCGCCGCCCGGCGCGCCGGCCGGGCCCGCGGGCGCGAGGCCGTCGACCAGCGACAGCAGGCCCGCGTCGGCGTCGCCGGGGGTGCTGACGTCGCCCATCCCCTGGCGCAGGAAGGCGTCGACGCGCTCGCGACGCGCGAGCGCGGCGTCGACCCACGGGTCGGTCCCCGGCCGGTTGGCGCCGATCGAGACGAGGTCGGCCTTGTCGCGGTGGGCGGCGAGCATCGTCCGCAGCAGCCGCCCGGCCTCGGCGACCTCGGGGGCGACGACCTCGCCCTGCAGCCGCGACACGCTCTGCAGCACGTCGACCGCCGGGTAGTGGCCGCGGTGCGCGAGCTCGCGCGTCAGCACCACGTGGCCGTCGAGGATCGAGCGGACGGCGTCGGCGATCGGCTCGTTCATGTCGTCGCCGTCGACCAGCACCGTGTAGAGGCCGGTGATCGAGCCGTCGGCGCTCGTCCCCGAGCGCTCGAGCAGGCGCGGCAGCAGCGCGAACACGCTCGGCGTGTAGCCGCGCGTGGCGGGCGGCTCGCCGATCGCCAGGCCGACCTCGCGCTGGGCCATCGCGAAGCGCGTGACCGAGTCCATCATCAGCATCACGTCGCGGCCCCGGTCGCGGAAGTGCTCGGCGACCGCCGTCGCGGCGAACGCGGCCTTGATCCGCACCAGCGCCGGCTGGTCGGACGTGGCGACGACGACGACGCTGCGGGCCAGCGCGTCGCCGAGGTCGCGCTCGACGAACTCGCGCACCTCGCGGCCGCGCTCGCCGACCAGCGCGATC
>DASZVK010000315.1:0-8277 GCA_035547175.1 Solirubrobacteraceae bacterium | reverse complement strand
GCTCCTGGAAGGCGACCTCGAGGCGATCGTCGCCCCCGGCCTCGTCGGCATCCAGCTGCCGAAGTCCAGCGCGCCCGAGCACGTGCGGCGGGCGGACGAGCTGCTCACGCGGCTCGAGTCCGAGCGCGGCCTCGAGCCGGGCGGCATCGAGATCCTCGTCTCGCTCGAATCGGCGCGCGGCGTCTTCCATGCGCACGACATCCTCGGCGCCTCGCCGCGGGTGGGCTCCGTCATGCCGGGCACCGCCGAGCACGGCGACCTGATGCGCGACGTCGGCTTCGTCTACACGCCGGACGAGACGGCGCTGCTGTACGCGCGCTCGCACGTGCTGCTCGCCGCCCGCGCGCTGGGCATCGACAACCCGATCGACGGCGTCTACAGCGACGTGCGCAACGAGGACGGCTTCGTCGAGTGCTGCAAGATCGCGCGCATGATCGGCTACCGCGGCAAGAAGGTCATCCATCCCAGCCAGATCGAGCCCGCCAACCGCATCTTCGCGCCGTCCCCGGAGGAGCTCGACTTCTACCAGCGGGTCGTCGAGGCGCTCGACGAGGCGGCCGCGCGCGGCAGCGCCGCGGTGGTCGTCGACGGCTCGATGGTCGACACGGCGACCGCGTTCACCGCGCGCCGCATGATCGAGTGGGCCGAGGCGCTGGAGCGCAACCGATGAGCGCAGCGCAGGCCGATGGCTGACGCGCCCGAGTCGACCACGCTCGGCGACGAGCTGCGCGCATGGGTCGAGAAGGCGCGCGCCAACCGCAGCGACGAGGTCAACGCGGCGATGGACGAGCTCGTCGAGAGCCTGCGGGAGACGACCGCGACGGCGACGCTGCGGGTCGGCGACCCCGCGCCCGGCTTCGCGCTCCCCGACGCGCACGGCCGCGAGATGCGCCTGGACAACCTGCTGGCCCACGGTCCGGTCGTGCTCGTGTTCTACCGCGGCGGATGGTGCCCGTACTGCAACCTCCAGCTGCGCGCCTACGGCCGCGCCCTGGGCGAGATCGAGGCCGCAGGCGGACAGCTCGTGGCCGTCTCGCCCCAGCTCCCGGACGGATCGCTGTCGACCGCAGAGGTCGACGAGCTGGCCTTCCCGGTCCTCTCGGATCACGGCAATCGCGTGGCGCGGACGTACTCGCTCGTCTTCGAGGTCCCGTCCAGGGTGGCCGAGTACTACCTGTCCGAGAAGGGGCTCGACCTCGGCCGCGTCAACGGAGACGAGGTCTGGGAGCTGCCCGTGCCGGCCACGTTCGTGATCGACCGCTCCGGCCGGATCGCCTTCGCCGACGCCGACCCGGACTACACGCGGCGCACCGAGCCCGCCGCGATCGTCGCCGCGCTGCGGGAGCTGGGCTCGTGACGGCCGCGCCGACCCCCGCATGACGATCCGCGTCCGCTCCGAAGACCGCCGATGACCCCGTTGGATCGCGATCGCCTGGTCTCGCTCTTCGGGCTGGAGGGCCGCGTCGCGCTCGTCACCGGTGCGCGCCAGGGCATCGGCCGCGCGCTCGCGCTCGGGCTCGCCCGCGCCGGCGCGCACGTGGCGACGACCGCTCGCGACGCCGCGAGCCTGTCCGATCTGGCGCGCGAGCTCGACGAGCTCGGCTCCGAGCACGCCGAGCTCGGGCTGGAACTGCGCGACCCGGCCTCGATCGACGCGGCCGTCGCCGCGGTCGTCGAGCGCTGGGGACGCCTCGACGTGCTCGTCAACAACGCCGGCGTGCCGCTGCGCAAGGACGCGCTCGAGACGACGGTCGAGGAGTGGGACGAGGTGCTCGAGACGAACCTGCGCGGCGCGTTCCTGATGAGCCGCGCGGCCGCGCACGCCATGGCCGGGTCGGGCGGGCGCATCGTCAACGTCTCGTCGACCTTCGCGCGCGCCCCGGTGGCGAGCCGCTCGGCCTACGCGGCGAGCAAGGCAGCGCTCGAGCAGCTCACCCGTGTGCTCGCACTCGAGTGGGCATCCCTCGGGATCACCGTCAACGCCGTCGCGCCGACGACGATCGTCACCGAATCGCGTCGCGACCTGTTCGCGGATCCCGCCGCGCGCGACGCCCGCGTGCGCGAGATTCCCCTCGGGCGGCTGGGCGACGCCGAGGACCTGGTGGGCGCCGTGCTGCTGCTCGCCGGCGACGCCGGCCGCTTCATGACCGGCACGACGATCGCGGTCGACGGCGGCTACTCGGTGGGCCGTGGAGCGGGAGGATGAGCGTCGTCGCCGTGGTCGACCACCGTTTCGCGGTGCTCGACATCGAGAAGCGGATCCTGGCGCCCGTGGGCGGCGAGGTCCGCGACTGCGCCGGCCTGACCGCCTCGGAGGCGCTCGCGGCCTGCGCCGACGCCGACGCGATCATCGTCGGCGCTCGCTTCCAGCTCAACGCCGCCGCCCTGACCACGCTCGAGCGCTGCCGCGTCATCGTCCGCTACGGGATCGGCTACGACAACATCGACGTCTCCACGGCGGCCGCGGACGGCATCTGGGTCGCAACCGTGCCGGACTACTGCATCGACGAGGTCGCCGACCACACGATGGCCTCGCTGCTGGCGCTCAACAGGCGGCTCGCGAAGCTCGACTCGCTCGTCCGCTGCGGGTCCTGGGGCATACCCCTGGGGTTCGCGGTGCGCCGCCTCTCGGAGTGCACGCTCGGCGTGATCGGCTTCGGCCGCATCGGCGAGGCCGTGGCGCGGCGAGCGCGTGCGTTCGGCCTGCGCGTGCTCGCGCACGACCCCGTGCGGCCGGAGCAGGACGTCCGCGCAGCCGGGGCCGAGCCGGCGCAGATCGACGAGCTCCTGCCGCTCGCGGACTACGTCAGCCTGCACGCCCCGCGCGCAGACGATGGCCCGCTGCTCGACGCCCGGCGGCTCGCGATGCTGCGCCACGGCGCCTGCGTCATCAACGTGGCACGTGGCGGCCTGATCGACGAGCAGGCCCTGATCCGTGGGCTCGAGGCCGGCAGCATCGGCGGCGCCGCGCTCGACGTCGCCGAGGCCGAGCCGATCGACGTCCACGATCCCCTGCTCTCGGCGCCGAACCTGATCGTGACGCCGCACGCGGCGTGGTACTCCAAGGAGGCGGTGGTCGAGCTACGCGAGAAGGCGGCCGCCGAGGCGGCCCGCGTGCTCGCGGGAGAGCGGCCGCTGCACCCGGTCAACAAGCCGCGCTAGAACCCGGCCGGAGACGGCGGCCGGCCGCCCCGCTCAGGGCCGCGGGCTGCGGATCGCCGCCTGGGCGGCGGCGACGCGGGCGACCGGGACGCGGTACGGGCTGCAGCTGACGTAGTCGATGCCGCTGTCCTGGAAGAAGGCGATCGAGTCGGGGTCGCCGCCGTGCTCGCCGCACACGCCGAGGTGCAGCTCGAGCTTGGTCTTGCGGCCCAGCCACGCCCCCATGCGCAGCAGCTGGCCGACGCCGGGGCTGTCGAGCGTCTCGAACGGCGAGCGGTCGAAGACCTTCATCTCGATGTAGCGACCGACGATCCGCGCCTCGATGTCGTCGCGGCTGAAGCCCAGGGCGGTCTGCGTGAGGTCGTTGGTGCCGAAGCTGAAGAAGTCGGCCTCGTGCGCGATCAGGTCGGCCTGGAAGCAGGCGCGCGGCAGCTCGATCATCGTGCCGATCAGGTACGCGCCCGGCTGGACGCCCGCTGCCTCGGCCGCCTGCTCGACTATCTCGCGGCCCAGCTCGAGCTCGCGCTCGTAGGCGACCAGCGGGATCATGACCTCGACCTGCGCGCCCGGGACCTTCGCCGCCGCGGCGAAGATCGCCTCGGCCTGCATCCGGTAGAGCTCCGGGCGCAGGATGCCCAGCCGCACGCCGCGCGTGCCGAGCATCGGGTTGACCTCGTGGAAGGCCTCGACGTCGGGGACGAACTCGTGCAGCGGCGGGTCGAGCAGGCGGATCGTCACGGGCAGGCCGTCCATCGCCCGGAAGATCCCCTCGAAGTCGGCCTCCTGCAGTGGCCGCAGGCGCTCGATCGCCGCGTGCTGGTCCTCGGGCGTCTCGGCGAGGATCACGTCGGCCATCAGCGGCTGGCGCTCGCCGAGGAACATGTGCTCGGTGCGGCACAGGCCGATGCCGCGGGCGCCGAACTCGCGCGCCCGCGCCGCGTCCTCGGGCGTGTCGGCGTTCGTGCGCACGGCCATCTCGGCCAGCTCGTCGGCCCAGCCCAGCACCCGCTCGAAGCGCTCGTCGACCTCGGGGACGACGAGCGGCACGTCGTCGATCGTGACGTTGCCGGTCGTGCCGTCGATCGCGATCCGGTCGCCGGCGCGCAGCACGACGCCGTCGACGGACACGGTGCCCGCGCGCACGTCGATCTCCAGCGCGGCCGCGCCGGTCACCGCCGGCACGCCCATCCCGCGCGCGACGAGCGCCGCGTGCGACGCCTTGCCGCCCTCGGAGGTGAGGATGCCCTCGGCCGCGTGGAAGCCGGCGACGTCGTCGGCCTCGGTGAACGGCCGCACGAGGACGACCGCGCGGCCGGCGTCGCGCGCGGCGACGGCGTCGGCCGCGGTGAAGACGATCTCGCCCTTCGCCGCGCCCGGCGACGCCGCGACGCCGCGCGCCAGCACCGCGTACTCGGCGTCGGGGTCGAACTGCGGGTGCAGCAGCGCGTCGAGCGCCTCGGCGTCGATCGTCAGCAGCGCCTGCTCGCGCGTCAGCAGCCCCTCGTCGACCGCGTCGACCGCGAAGCGCACCGCCGCCTGGGCGGGGCGCTTGGCGTTGCGCGTCTGGAGCATGTAGAGGCGCCCCTCCTCGACGGTGAACTCGGTGTCCTGCATGTCGCCGTAGTGGCGCTCGAGCGTGCGCAGGATCTCCATCAGCTCGGCATGCGCGTCGGGCAGCACGTCGGCCATGTGGGCGATGTCGAGCGTGTTACGCACGCCCGACACGACGTCCTCGCCCTGCGCGTCGATCAGGAAGTCGCCCGACGGCTCGGGCGCGCCCGTCACCTCGTCGCGGCTGAAGGCCACGCCCGAGCCCGACGTCTCGCCCTTGTTGCCGAAGACCATCTGCTGGACGTTGACCGCCGTGCCCCAGTCGTCGGGGATCCGGTTGATGCGCCGGTAGGTCACGGCGCGCTCGCCCTGCCAGGAGCCGAACACGGCGCGGATCGCCGCGTCGAGCTGCTCGCGCGGCCGCGTCGGGAAGTCGTAGAGGCCGCGGAAGACCTCGACCAGCTCGCGCAGCGCGGCGGCGTCGAGCTCGGTGTCGAGCCTCACGCCGCGGTCGGCCTTGACGCGCGCGATCTCCTCCTCGAAGCGCGCCCCGTCGATGCCCACCACGACGTTGCCGAACATCTGCACGAAGCGCCGGTAGGAGTCCCAGGCGAAGCGCTCGTTGCCCGTCCGCGCCGCCAGGCCCTGCACGGAGGAGTCGTTGAGCCCCAGGTTCAGCACGGTGTCGAGCATCCCCGGCATCGACTCGCGCGCGCCCGAGCGCACGCTGACCAGCAGCGGGTCGTCGGGGTCGCCGAGCCGCTTGCCGGCCCGCTCCTCCAGGCGCGCCAGCGCGGCGTCGACCTGGGCGTCGAGGCCGTCCGGCCAGCCGCCGCGCATGAAGGCCACGCATGCCTCGGTGGTGATCGTGAAGCCGGCCGGCACCCGCTCGGGGCCGAGCACGCGCGTCATCTCGGCGACGTTGGCGCCCTTGCCGCCCAGCAGATCGCGCATCTCCCGCGAGCCCTCGGCGAAGTCGTATACGAGCTTGGTGGCATTCATGGGGAGCCGGGGATAATGACGACATGAACATCCGCTGGCTGGGACACTCCTGCTTCGAGCTCACCGAGGGCGACGACCGCGTCCTCATCGACCCCTTCCTCAACGGCAATCCGAAGGCGCCGGTCGGCCCCGGCGACGTCGAGCCGACCCAGATCCTGCTGACCCACGGCCACGGCGACCACTTCGGCGACGTCGTCGAGATCGCCAAGCGAACCGGCGCGCAGGTGCTCGCGATCGTCGAGATCGCGGGCGAGCTCACGGGGGCGGGCGTCGAGGACGTGGTCGGCTTCAACCTCGGCGGCACGGTGTCGTTCGGCGGCGGGTGGGTGCGCCTCGTGCCCGCCTGGCACACGTCGACGACGCCCGGCGGCACCGCCAACACGCCCGCGGGCCTGGTCGTCGGGCTCGGCGGCCGGACCGTCTACCACCTGGGCGACACGTCGCTGTTCAGCGACCTCGCGCTCGTCTCGGCCCGCGACCACATCGACGTCGCGCTCGTCCCGATCGGCGGCTTCTACACGATGGACGCGCAGGACGCGGTGCAGGCGGTCAAGCTGATCGGGCCCGACACCGTGATCCCCTGCCACTACCAGACGTTCCCGGTGCTGCTGCAGGACGCCTCCGGCTTCAAGGCCGACGTCGAGGGCCAGACCTCCTCGAAGGTGGTGCTGCTCGAGCCGGGCGAGAGCTTCGAGGCCTAGCCCGGCGGCCGCGCGCCGACGAGGCAGAAGGCGATCACGCAGGGGCGCTCGCCGCGGTTGACCCAGTCGTGCGCGGTGCCGCGCTGGATCAGCGTGTCGCCGGCGCGCAGGCGGACCTCCCGCCCGTCGAGCACGAGGTCGATCTCGCCCGACAGCACGACCGCGAAGTCGACCGAGTCCGTGCGGTGCGGCGCGCTCGCCACGCCCGGTCCGTACTCGGCGATCCGGAAGACGACGCCCGCCGGGAGGCTGCGCGCGTCGACGTCGGCGGGCGCGGCCGGGCCGGCGTTGTCGGCGGGCACCTCGTCCGTCGCCCACAGCACGAAGCTGCGGTGCCCCGGGCGGCGGACCGTGGCGTCCTCGACCACGTCGTCGGAGACGACGACGGCGCGCCCGCGCTCGTCGTGGCCGGTCACCACCCGGCGCGGCGGGAGGCTCATGCCGGGTTGCGCCCCTCGAAGAACGCGCCGTTGGGCAGCGACTCGGGCGCGAAGCCGGAGTCCACCAGGCCGCGGCGCAGGGTCGCCATCGCGCGGTCGTCGACCTTCATCGTCGGCCGGCGCAGCGGACCGCCGTTCATCCCCTGCAGCCAGCCCTGGAACTTCCACTGCATGCGGTTGATGAAGCCGGTCGAGCGCGTGACCTGGCCGACCTGCTGGTTGGCGGCGCGCGCCGGCTGGATGCGCCAGTAGATCTCCATCGCCGCGTCCATCTCGCCGGCGCGCGCCAGCTCGAACATCCGCGGGACGCTGTCGCCGTAGTACTCGGTGTTGCTCGTCCCCGAGTACTGGAAGTCGCAGACGGCCATCAGCGGGATCACGTCGCGCTCCAGCGGCGTCGTCACGATCACGTCGTCCTTGAGCCGGCGCCAGACGTCGATGATGCCGCCCGTGTTGCGCGCGCCCTCGGCCTTGATCGCCACCACGTTGGGGATCTCGTCGACCATCCGCCGCAGCATCCGCGGCGAGACGTCGGCCGGGTGCAGGCGACCGAAGTTCCACAGCGGCACGACGAACAGCATCACCCCGAGGTCGACCGCGTCGCAGAACGCCTTCGTGTAGGCGAAGACGTCCTCCTCGGTCTGCGGGTAGAAGTTGGCGGGGTAGGACAGCAGCGCGTAGTCGGCGCCCGCCGCGGTCGCGCGCCGCGCCGCCTCGACGCTCTCCTCGAGCGTGTCGAACGAGGCGTGGAAGACGAGCTGCAGCCGGCCCGCGGCCTCGTCGGCCGCCCACTCGGTGAAGCGCGCGTACTCGTCGAGCGTGACGTTGACCTCGGAGACGAGCAGCGTGCCGCGGAAGCCGAGCTCGATGCAGCGGCGCACGTCGTGGCGGATGCCCGCCTCGTTGAGGCCGCGCAGGTCGGAGGTGAACGAGGGGATGACCACGTTGGCGCACCCCCGCATGTGCTCGCGGGCCCAGTCGCGGGCCTCGCGCTTGGCGTAGGCGGGCAATCAGCGCTCCTTCTTGGGTAGCTGGACGGGGGTCGGCACGGCGAGGCCGAGCCGCAGCGCGCGCTCGAGCACGCCCCGGGCGACGGCCAGGTCCTGCAGCGCGGAGCCGACCGACTTGAAGACGCGGACGCCGGGGCCGCGGGCGCCGGCGCCGAGCGCGCCGGCGACCAGCTCGTGCAGCGAGCGCGTACGGGCCGCGAGGTCGACGCCGGCCGCGGCGGCCGCCAGCCCGTCGCCGCTGTTGCCCAGCACCTCCGGCGGGTCGTCGGCGACGAGCAGCGCGCAGCGCTCCAGCGCCGCCACGTCGAGCTCGCGCTGGGCCGGCAGCGTCGAGCCGATCGACGCGACGAGCGCGTCGTCCGGCAGCCAGGCGCCGTCGAGCACGGGCCGCTCGCCCGCCGCGCGCGCCGC
>DASZVK010000314.1:0-20344 GCA_035547175.1 Solirubrobacteraceae bacterium | reverse complement strand
GAGGTCCTCCATGGTGTGGACCTCGACGCCACCGGCGGCTCGATCCTCGCCGTCCTCGGGGAGAACGGAGCGGGCAAGTCGACGCTGATGAAGATCTTCACCGGCGTCTACGAGCCCGACGCCGGAGAGATCGAGATCGGCGGCGAGGCCTACCCCAAGATGAACCCGCGGCGCGCGCGGGCGCTGGGGATCCGCATGATCAACCAGGAGATCCTCGACGCACCGACGCTCAGCGTCGCCGAGAACATCTCCCTCGGCCGCCTGCCCGCCCGGCACGGCATCGTCTCCAGGCGTGAGATGCGCCGTCGCGCGCGCGAGGTCCTCGCCGACATGGAGATCGACATGGACCTCGACCGGCACGTCGGCACCCTGCGGCCGGGCGAGCGCCAGGTCGTCGAGATCGCGCGCGCCCTGTCCGACGAGGCCCGCGTCCTGATCCTCGACGAGCCGACCTCCGCCCTCTCCCACGACGAGGTCGTGCGCCTGTTCGTCTACCTGAGGCGACTGCGCGACAACGGCGTCGCGATCGTCTACATCACCCACCGCCTCGACGAGGTCCACGAACTCTCCGACCGGGTCGAGGTGCTGCGCGACGGCGACGTCGCGACGACCGGCCCGACCACCGACTTCGACCGCACGGCCCTCGTCTCGGCGATGATCGGCCGCAGCGCGAGCGCCGTCTCGCGACCCGACCCGCCCTCGTGGCCGATCGGCGACGAGCCGCGGCTCGAGTTCCGCTCGGCGAGCGTGCGCAACGCCTTCGAGGACATCTCGCTCGCCGTGCGCCCGGGCGAGATCGTCGCCGTCTACGGCAAGCTCGGATCCGGCGCCGCCGAGCTGCTGGAGTCCGCCTTCGGCCTCAGGCGCCTGACCGGTGGCGAGATCGTCGTCGACGGCAAGGCCCGGCAGCCCAAGGATGCCGCCGACGCGATCCACATGGGCATCGGCTTCGTCCCGCCGGAGCGCAAGCAGGAGGCGATCTTCGCCGTGCGCCCGGTGAGCGAGAACATCTCCGTGCCGTCGTGGAAGCGCCTCGCCCAGGCCGGGATGATCATCCGGCGTGCCACCGAGGCGAAGGCCTATCGGCGCCAGCACGAGGCGCTGCAGATCCGCTCGCGCAACGATCCGATGCAGCCGATCGGCACGCTCTCCGGCGGCAACCAGCAGAAGGTGGTGCTCGGCCGCTGGCTCGAGCGCGGGACGCCGACGCTGCTGATGGCCGAGCCCACGCGCGGCGTCGACGTCGGCGCCCGCGCCGAGATCTACCGCTCGATGAGACAGCTCGCGGCCCAGGGCATCGCGATCCTGATCTCGAGCTCAGACTACGAAGAGGTCGTCCAGGTCGCCGACCGCGCCATCGTGCTCGCACGCGGGCGGCTGGCGACCGAGCTCGAAGGCGACGACGTGACGACGAGCCGCCTGCTGGCGGCCTCAGGAGGTTGAGGATGTCCGACGATTCCGCGCTCGAGTACGCGGCCGACGCCGCGGGGTCCGAGGCAGCCGACGACGGCGCCGAGGCCAGCGCCCCCGGCCCCATGGGCTCCGCGCTGAGATCGATCACGTCGTCGCTCGGCTTCAGCCGCGCGACCGACACCGGCCGTCTGAAGTTCACCGTGCCCGACAGCGCGGCGCTGATCGTCGTGTTCGCGGGCCTGTTCATCTTCTTCTCGATCAAGTCGCCGGTCTTCGCCACGCAGGACAACCTGATCAACGTCCTGATCGCGGTCGCGACGATCGGCATCCTCGCCTGCCCGGCCACGATGCTCCTGATCGCCGGCCAGTTCGACCTGTCGGTCGGCTCCGGCGTCGCGCTGACCTCGACGTCCTTCTCCTACCTGCTCACGCACGGCTGGAGCACGGGTACGTGCGTCCTGGCGGCGCTGGCGGTCGGCGCGCTGGGCGGCCTCCTCAACGGCTTCCTCGTCACCGTCATCGGCATCAACGCGCTGATCACGACCCTCGGCACGCTCGCGATCTACAGCGGCTTCGCCTACCTGATCACCGACGGCCTCCCGATCCAGTTCGACGGCTTCGGCGGGCTCGCGCTGGACCGGCCGTTCCTGAACATCCCCTGGAGCGTCTACATCTTCTTCGTGCTCGTCGTCGTGTCGATCTTCCTGATGCGGATGACGGTCTACGGCCGCTCGATCTACGCGATCGGCGCCAACCCCCTGGCCGCGCGCCTGGCGGGCATCCGCGTCGGGCGCATCCTGTTCATCACGTTCGTGGCCTCCGGCATCGCCTTCGCCATCGGCGGCCTGATCGCCTCCTCGCAGACGGGCCAGGGCTCGGGCAACGCCGGCACCGGCTACGAGCTCTCGGTCGTCACCGCCGTCGTCCTCGGCGGCGCGAGCCTCGCCGGCGGACGCGGCACGATCTTCGGGTCCGTGCTCGGCGTGCTGATCATCGGCATCATCAACAACGGCCTCACGCTGCTGAACGTGCAGACCTTCTGGCAGGACGTCACCCGAGGCACGCTGCTGATCCTCGCCGTCGGGTTCGACCAGATCCGGCTGCGGCTCAGCCAGGAGTGAGGCCGAGCGCCGGCGGGCGCCCCGCGCTCGGCGCGGCCGACCGTCAGACCGGCCGCTCGACCACGAGCCGCTCGGGGCGACGGTGGAAGAAGTGGATCACGGGGCGCGAGTCGGCGTCGTCGGCGAGCCGCAGGACGGGCATCGACTCGAGCAGCCTCTGGGTGGCGATCACCGCCTCCATCCGGGCGAGCTGGGCGCCCAGGCAGAAGTGTCGCCCCGCCCCGAACGTCACGTGACCGGCCACGCCGTCTCCGCGGCCACCGCCGCGCAGGTCCTTCGCGAGCCGCAGGTCCGGGCGCGCCGGGTCGAACCGCTCGGGGTCCCGGAAGACCGTCTCGTCGTGGTTGGCGGCCCCGAGGCAGACGCGGATCGTCGCTCCGGCCGGGATCTCGGTGCCGTGCCACTCGACCGGGCGCGTGGTCTCGCGCTCCTCGTAGACCACCGCGCCGTCGCGGCGCATCGACTCGGCGAACGCGCCGCCGGCCAGGTCGGGATCGGCGCGCAGCGCCTCCATCGCCTCGGGCTCGGTCAGGAGGTCGTACCAGAGGTTGGCGAGCGCCATGTCGGTGGTCTCGCCGCCGGCGACGAGCAGCAGGCTGACGTGCGACGCGATCTCCTCGCGGCTGAGACGGCGGCCGCCGACCTCGGCGCTCGTCATGGCCGAGATCATGTCCTCGCCGGGACAGGCGATCCGCTCGTCGACCACCGGGTCGAAATGGCGCGCGAGGTCCGCGTGCGCGTCGATCCCGCGCGACAGCGCCGGCTCGGCGTTCTCCAGCCCGGCCAGGACCGCCGCGGCACGCTCGTAGAAGAACCCGTGGTCCTCCTCGGAGAGGCCGAGCGCCTCGGCGATTACACGCAGGGGCAGGTGGCTGGTGAGCTTCTCGCGCAGATCGAACCGGTCACCGCGGAGCTCGCCCAGGAGCGCCGCGACGCTGCGCTCCACCAGGGCGCGGTAGCGCTCGAGCCGCTGGCCGACCAGCGCCGGCGCCACCAGCGCACGTCGGACGTCGTGCTCGCGGCCGTCCATCTCCACGAACGTCGGACCGATCACGGGGCGGAAGATCCGCTCGTACGGCGACGTCGCATACGTCGCGTCGTCGGTGAGGACCGCGACGACGTCGTCGTATCGCGAGAGCATCCAGAAGTCCGCCTGCTCGTCCCGATACAGCGGCCTCTCCTCCCGGAGCCGGCGCCAGTACGGGTACGGGTTGAGCATGTAGTCCGGCGACTGGATGAAGCCCGGTTCGATCGCCGCGAGGCTGCTCATGACGCACCGCCGACTAGGCGAGGACCCGCTCGGTCCGGTAGCCGTCGACGACCTCCTCGATGACCTCGATCCCGAGGCCGGGGCCGGTCGGCGGATGCACCCAGCCGTCGACGTGGTCGAACGGATGGGTGACGAGATCGTGCTGCATCGGGTTGCGCAGCGGCTTGAACTCGAACAGCTTGCAGGCGGTCGAGCTGAACGAGATCGCCAGGCTCGCCGCGGTGACGATCGCCGACGACCAGGCGTGCGCGTTGGCCTGGCGCCTGTGGGCCTCGATGCGGTCGCAGACGAGCTTGAAGCCCGTGATGCCCTCCGCGCGCCCCGGGTCGACGCCGACGACGTCGACGGTCCCCGTCTGCAGGACCCGCTCGAACCCCGCCAGGTTCCACTCGCGCTCGCCGTAGGCGATCCGCGTCGTGGTCTTGGCGCGCAGGTCGGCGTAGCCCTCGGGATCCCATGCGCCGAGCGGCTCCTCGACCCACGTGAGCTCGCACTCCTCCATGTCGCGCATGCGGCGCACGGCGTCGGTGACGTCCCACTTGATCGCGATGCCGTTGTCGATCATCAGCATCTTGTCGGCGCCGATGCCCTCACGCATCGCCTTGACGTAGGCGACGTCGCGGTCGTGGTCGTAGCCGAGGTTCGCGTCGCCGCGCTTGCCGAACCCGGTCTTGAGGCCCTGCAGGCCGGTCGACAGCCACTCCTGGGCCTCCTCCACCATCGCCGGGATCGACGCGTGGTGGCCGTGGCAGGAGGCGATCGCCGGCAGGCGATCGTGCACCGGCCCGCCGAGCAGGTCCAGGACGCTGGCGCCGAGCGCCTTGCCCTTGAGGTCCCAGAGTGCGATGTCGATCGCCGAGACGGCGTAGGAGGCGATGCCGCCGTGGTAGCCGTACCACCAGGCCTGGTCCTTGCACTGGCGCCACAGCGCCGCGTTGTGGAGCGGGTCCTTGCCGATCAACCCCTCGGCCATCCCCTCGATCACGTGCCTGGTCGCGAGGCTCGCCTCGGGGAACTGCGTGATCGACTCGCCCCACCCGACCTGGCCGTCGTCGGCCGTGATCTTGCAGAGGCAGAGGTGACGCAGCGCGTCGAAGTCGTTGGGCTCCGGGTAGCTGACCGGGATCGCCTCGACCGAGTGGATGCGCATTCGCCTCGCCTTTCAGGGGATCGGCCGCCGCAGTCCGGGCGCCGACGGTCCCACAATCGTTTCCAGCATCATCACACCCGGGCGCCCTCGGATGCAACCCGCTCGTCCGTGAACTCGACCTCCTCGTCGAGCTCGAGCGTCGTCACCCCGCCGAGGCCGAGCTCGATGCGGACGCGCCGGCGCCCCGCGCCGGCGGGGATCCCGCCCAGGCGGATCTCGGCCGTCTGGCCGCGACGGACGTAGAAGCCGTGCTCGGCGTCGAGCGCCGCGGCGGCGACCTCCACCCCGGTCTCGCCGGCGCTGCGGTTCACGAGCCAAGTCCCGGCGGGATCGGCCTCGACGCCGTCGACCTCGACCCGCAGGGCCGAGACGTACCGCGACGCGCGGCCGGGGTTGGTCAGCAGCAGGCACGCGGACCCGGCCTCCGCGCGGCCCGCCAGCAGCGGGACCTCGGGCCAGGACCAGCGGACGAAGGCGCGCAGGTCGTCGAGCGCGTCGCCGCGCGTTCCCGCGACGAGGTCGCGCGCTCGCGCGGCGAGCAGCTCGGAGCCGGCCGCGACCTGCTCCTCGCCGAAGGCCGCCGACGCGGTGAAGCGGGGATTGGGCCCGTAGACCCCGACGTGCGCGGCCTCCGGGTCGTCGGCGAGGCGATCGAGCGCCACGAGGTCCGGCCGCAGGGCGAGCATCCACGACGTCTCCACGCGCGCGGCGTGGTCGATCGCGACCGGCTCGTCCGTCTCCGGGGCGTCGAGGCGCGCCGCGTTGAGCTCGAGCGGCGACGACGCCTGCGCCGAGAAGCCCGGGTGCGCGGCCTCGGCCTCGCGGCAGACGCGCTTGAGCAGGTGCAGGAGGTCGAGCGGGCAGTGGCCGCTGAGGACGACCGCCGCGCGCAGCCCCCGCCGCGCGAGCTGCGCGAGCGTCGCCCGCGCCCACGCCTCGACCAGCCCGTGGTCGTAGTCGAGCGTGAACGGCAGGTCCAGGCAGCCGCACGCGACGTAGGAGGGCGGCAGCACCACCCCTCCGGCGCGCCGCGCGGCACGGACGCAGACCGCGTGCGACGTGAAGGCGTCGACCCCGAACGGCAGGTGGTCGCCGTGGTACTCCATCGGCCCCAGCGGGACGTACGCGAGCGGGAGCCGGCCGATCGCGTCGGACATCTCCGCCGGCCGGAGCCGCTCGTAGCGAACCTCCGGGGTGGGCTCGCGCTCGTCGCTGGAGGCCGGCATCTCGCCGCGTCAGCATCGCAGATCGACGCGCCCGCCGATCGTCTAGAGTCGGCGGCTGGAATCGGATCCAACAGGAGCCATGTCGCATCGAGACCAGACACCCGGGCGCCGCCGATGAGCGAGGCGGACTTCGCGGGCCGGCGCGCGGCGGTGACCGGCGGCGCCGGCGGCATCGGCCGCGCGGTCGCCGAGCTGCTCCACGGGCGCGGCGCCTCGGTGGTCGCCTGCGACCTCTCGCCGGGCGCCCTCGCGCCGCTCGAGCAGGCGGGGCTCGAGACGGTCGCCGCCGACCTCTCCACCTCCGAGGGCCGGGCGGCGCTCGTCGACGCGACGGGCCCGTGCGACCACCTCGTCGTCTGCCACGGGATCGTGCGCACGAAGCCGATCGAGGAGACGACCGAGGAGGACTGGGACGCGATCCTCGCCGTCAACGCGAAGGCCGTCTACTTCCTCTGCCAGGCGTTCGGCGACCTGCTGCGCGACGGTGGCTCGATCGTCACCCTGTCGTCGATCTCCGCCCGCAGCGCGGCGTCGCTCGAGCAGTCGGTCTACTGCGCCTCCAAGGCGGCGGTCAGCTCGATCACGCGGAGCTTCGCCCACGCCTACGCCGCGCGCGGGATCCGGGTCAACGCCGTCCTGCCCGGGATCACCGACACCGCGATGCAGGACGACGTCCTGGTCGGCATGGCCGCCGCGCGCGGCTCGACCCCGGAGGCCGTCCACCGGGCGCGGCTGGCCGCGGTGCCGCTCGGCCGCACGTCGCCCCCGTCGGAGATGGCCGAGACGGTCGTCTGGCTGCTGACTCCGGCCGCCGGCTACCTGACCGGGCAGCAGATCGCCGCCGACGGCGGCCTGACGATGTACTGAGGCTCGCCGTGGCTCGCATCCTCGCCGGCGCGTTCTCGATGGAGTCGAACACGTTCGCACCGGGCGCGACCACGCTGGACGACCTGCGGGCGCAGGTGTTCGGCGTCGGCGACGCGGTGACCGCGGAGTCCCTCGGCGCGGAGAGCGAGCTCGCGGGGGCCTGGGAGGCGCTCGCCGGCGCGGGCCACGAGATCGTCCCGGCGCTCGCGGCGTGGTCCGGGCCCGGCCGGCCGCTGGCGGCCGGAGTCGTCGACGAGATCGTGCGGCTGATGCTCGAGCGGTGCGACGAGTCGATCGCCGGCGCCTACGTGATGCTCCACGGCGCGTGCGTCGCGCACGACGACGACGACGCCGATGGCGCGATCCTCGAGGCGCTGCGCCGACGGCTCGGCCCGGACCGGCCGATCGCCGTCAGCCTCGACTGCCACGCCGACCTGACGCCGCGGATGGCCGCCGCGGCCGACATCGTCACGGCGTACCGCACGTGCCCGCACGTCGACACCCGGCGCACCGGCACGCAGGCCGGCGCCCTGCTGGCCCGCACGCTCGCCGGCGAGGTCCGGCCCGTGACGGCGGTGGCCGCGCGGCCGATGGTCACGCCGCCCGAGCACCACGACTCGGCCACCGACCCGTTCCGCCGGCTGATGGCGCTCAACGACCGCGTCGAGGCCGAGGGCGCGCTGGCGTCCGCGCTGCTGCCGGTGCAGCCGTGGGTCGACGTGCCCGGCCTGGGATGGAAGGCCGTCGTCACCGCGGACGGCGATCGCGAGGCGGCCGGCCGCTGGGCCGAGCGGATCATGGACGAGGCCTGGTCGGAGCGCGAGGCGTTCCTCGCCGGCCAGCGGCTGCCGATCGACGCCGCGCTGGCCCGGGCGCTCTCGATGGACGCGCCGGTCGTGATCGCCGACGCGGGCGACGCCACCAACGGCGGCGCCGTCGGCGACAGCACCGAGCTGCTGCGGGCCGCCCTGCGCGCGGGCGCCGGCGGCGTCCTGCTCTCGATCCGCGACGCCGACGCCGCCGTACGGGCGACCGCCGCCGGAGAGGGCGCCTCGCTGGACCTCGAGCTCGGCATGGGCGAGCCGGGCTCGTACGCGCGGCGGACGCCGGTGCGGGCGCGAGTGGCGCGCCTGTTCGACGGCGAGGTCGTCTACACCCACCCGGTCAACCGCGGCTACCGGGCCCGCACCGGCCCGGCCGCGCTGCTCGACGTCGACGGCGTCGCCGTCGTGGCGCACAGCCGCAGCGTCGGCGTCATCGACACCGCCCTCTACGAGGCGCTGGGCGCCGATCCGGCGCGGTACCGCGTGCTGCAGGCCAAGTCGCACGTGAGCTTCAAGGCGGGCTTCGCGCACGTCACCGACCGCAGCGTCGTCGCGGACACGCCCGGCCCGACGGCGTGCAACCTGGCGAGCCTGCCGTACCGCAATCGGCCGCGGCCGCTGTATCCCTTCGAGGACGTCGCCTGACGCGCGCCTCAGCGCGGGATCGCCGGCGGCAGGTCCGCGACGGTGATCCAACCCGGCGGCGCGGCGGCCACGCGCCGGACGGAGTTGGCCACGATGCTGGCCGAGCCGGTCTGCGGGTCCATTCCCGGCGTCGTCGTCACCCGCACCGGCGGCGTCGCGTCGACGGCGATCTCGTCGCGCGGCTCCAGCCCGGCGCCCGCGGGCTCGACGTGGCCGGTGAAGAGCGCCTCGAACCACGGCCGGCCGTCGGCCGTCGTCGCCATGTACCGCTGGCGGAAGCCGGCCGTGCGCCCCGGCGCGACCTCGAGGTTGTCGGCGTGCAGCGCCGTCTGCGCGAGGATCGGCTCGATCGACCGCTCGACCTCGCCGATCGATACGCCCATCGCCCCGGCCACCACGCGGATCGACTGCGGGAAGCCGATGTGGCCGGTGATCGCCCCGCTCCGGCACCCGTCCTCGAACTCCTGCGGCGTGTGGCCGACGCCGATGCGGCGCAGGACCGCGGCGCTGAAGCCGGAGAGGTCGACGACGCGCTCGACGCGCAGCGCGCGCACCTCCGGGCAGACGCCGCAGACCGTCAGCACCAGGGCGTCGAACGCAAAGCCGGGGTTGAGGCCCGTGCCGAGCACGGTCACGCCGTGCGAGCGCGCCAGCGCGTCGAGCCGACCGGCGATCGCCGCGTCGTTCGCCCACGGGTAGGCGGCCTCCTCGGCGGTGGTGACGACGTTCGAGCCGGCCTCCACCGCCGCCTCGACGTCCGCCGCGACCTCGGCCAGGAACGACGTCGTCGCGATGACGACGACGTCCGCCCCGCCGCGCAGCGCCCGGTCGCGGTCCGCCCGGCCGTGGGGGCCGAGGACGTCGAAGCCGCCGCGGGCGCGCAGGATCGCCGAGGCGTTGGCGCCGACCTGCCCCGCGCCGTAGAAGGCGACCCGCAGCGGGTCGGTCACCGGGCCGGCCCCACGGGGTCGGCGGGCCGCTCGTGGGCGTCGGGCGGTGGGGCCGCGGGCAGCGCCCCCGTGGCGACCCAGCCGTCGGCGGCCGGCGCCTCCCGGTCGGGGACCAGCGCGGTGGCGAGCCGGACCCCGCCCTCGACCAGGATGCGCTCGCACTCGGGCGCGACCTGCGCGGGCAGCCCGAACGTGCGGTTGCCGTAGCCCGGCTCGTAGCCGCCGAACGGGTACTCGGCCGCCGTCGGGAGGTACGACACGATCCCGTTGGAGTAGCCCGCGTAGAGCGTCACCTCCGCGGGTGAGCGCTCCTTCACGGCCATGCCGATCTCGGTGAAGACCTCGCCGGGCGCGGTGACGACGACGCCGTCGCCGACGCGCACGGCGGTCAGCGCGGCCTCGACCGAGGCCGGGGCGGCGCCGGAGAGCAGCTGCCGCTCCGTGTCCCGGGCCCAGTCGACGTTGTAGCGCAGCGTGCGCAGTCGGCCGGGATCGGCGCCCTCGCGCTCGGCCTCGGCCAGCGCCGCGTCGAACTCCCGCCGCATGGCGGCGATCTCCTCGCGCGTCGGCAGCGGCAGCAGCGGCAGCTCGACGCGCTCCTCGGCGACCGACAGCTCCTGTGCCGGCGCCGGCACGGGAGTCCGGCGGTAGAGCGAGAACGGGGTGACGGAGCCGTCCGGCGATCGCTCGTAGCGATACGGCCACGCGCTGCGCCGGGAGACCGCGTGCAGCGCCTCGGCCGCGAGCCCCTGGCCGATGCGGATCGCCTCGTCCTCGGAGTCGGTGAAGGCCACGCGCGGCAGCACGTTGCCCGCGGCGGCCTGGAAGTAGACGCACTCCCCGCCGGTCGCATCGCGCACCGCGGCGCGCAGCGCGCCGGCGAAGTCGGCCGAGTAGAGCGGCACGTCCGGGCCCGTGGCGACGGTGTGGCAGCCGTAGCCGACGAGCGTGCAGATCGGCGTCTCGTCGGGACGCCGCGCCTGCAGGACCGGGACCGTGGCGTCGACCAGCCCCTCGGGATGCCAGCCGAGGATCACGTCGCCGGACGCGGTCCGCTCGCGGCGGTTGACGGCCTCGTCGAGCGTCCCGAGCCCCCAGACCGCGCGCGCGGGCTCGAGCGCCTCGACGGCGAGCCGGGCGACCGAGACGAGCTTGTCGTGGAGCACGTCGACGTACGCCTCGGCCCGCGCCGCCAGCTCGTCGTCGTCGATCTGCGCCAGCGTCCGGACGAGCGAGCGCCCGCCGGGCGGCGCGAGATGGGTGTGGCTCCAGTTGAGGACCACGTGCGAGGCCGGCGTGCCGACGGCGGCGCCGACCCGCTCGCGCAGCAGGTCGGCCTCGGGCGACTGGATCCCGACGGTGTCGACGCCGACGAGCACGACGCGCGTCGATCCGGACTCGAGCGCCAGCGCGGTCGCCTCGAGCCCGATCCCGTAGCCCGACGGCGGCGGCCACATGCGCACGAAGCCGACCGCCGGCAGGCCGAGCGGGGGCTCGACCGACACCCGGGCCGCGCCGGCGTGGATGCTGGATTCGTTTCCAAGTCGTGCGCTCGACATCGCCGATCCACCGGGCAACCTACCCGAAAGGCGTTGACTTTTCCTTTCCCGCCGGTGCTAGATTCGGTTCCAGCGTCCGCCTGGGCGACGGCCACCGCAAAAGGAGCCACATGGCGTCTCTCCCGTTCGTCGACACGCACGTCCACTACTGGAACCTCAAGGATCCGAGCCTCTACTACTCGTGGCTGCAGCCCGACTGGGTCCACCCCGTCCTCGGCGACATCGACGGCATCAAGGTCCTGCGCTACTCCGCCGACGAGTACATCGCCGAGACGCGCTTCCAGAACGTCAGCAAGGCGGTCCACGTGCAGGCGGCGCTGGGGATCGCCGACCCCGTCGAGGAGACCAGGTGGCTGCAGGCGCAGGCCGATCGCACCGGCTTTCCCCACGGCATCGTCGGCCACGTCGACCTCATCGAGCCGAGCGCCGAGGAGACCCTCGCCCGCCATCTCGAGCACGCGAACTTCCGCGGGGTGCGCGACTTCGCCGCCGGCACCAGCATGCAGGACCCCGCCTGGCGTCGCGGCTACGGCCTGCTCGCCGACAACGACCTCGTCTTCTGCATCGACACGGTCTGGGAGGAGGCCGACGCCGTGCGCGGCCTCGCCGACGAGCACGACCAGGTCGTGCTCTCGATCGACCACGCCGGCTTCCCGCGCGAGCGCTCCGACGAGTACTTCGAGAGCTGGAAGCGGGGCATGACAACGCTCGCCGGCGCGCCCAACATCGTGATGAAGATCTCGGGGCTCGGCATGTGCGACAACGAATGGACGGTCGACTCGATCCGCCCCTGGGTGCTGAGCTGCATCGAGATCTTCGGCGTCGAGCGGTCGTTCTTCGGCTCCAACTGGCCCGTCGACAGCCTCTACAGCTCCTACGGCGACGTGCTCGACGCCTACGAGGCGATCATCGCCGACTTCTCGCCCGACGAGCGCACGGCGCTGTTCTCCGGCAACGCCGAGCGGATCTTCCGGGTCTAGCCGGTCACGTCACCGACAGCGCGACGCCGGCCATGACGCCGAGCGCCGCGAGCACCAGCCGGGCCGGTGGCCGGCGCCGCCCCAGGACGGCGTCGGCCACCAGCAGCATGATCGGCGTCGTGGCGGCCAGCGTCTGCACCGTCACCGGGCTGCCGCGCTGCACGGCGAGGATCAGCAGCACGAAGTAGGCGCTCTGCATCGCCGACCGGACGGTCAGGGGCCGGTAGGCCCCGAGCGGGATGTCGCGCGGCGCCACGATCATCCTCGCGGCCACGCCCGCCAGCCCGGTGCGGGTCGCGTAGATCTCGGCGACGCCGACGCCGCGATCGGTCAGCAGCTTGGTCAGGACGACCAGCAGGCCGTTGAAGGCGGCCGCGAGCAGCACGGTGACGGCCGCGCGCAGGCGGGAGAGCTGGCCGAACACCGGCCCCAGGGCGAGCAGCACGGCGGCGCTGACGACGACGTCCCCGACCGCCTGCCAGACGGTGACCGACGACGAGAGCAGCAGGAGCGAGAACGCGAGCGCCGGCACCGGCGTGATCGCCTGGCCGACGGCGACGGCGGCGGCGCTGCCCTGCCGGAAGAGGTCGAAGATGGCGAAGCTCCCTCCGACGAGCGTCGCGGCCGAGGCGACCTGCAGGACGGCGATCGTGACGCTCTCGCGGAAGGGCGAGCCCAGGCAGAACGGCGCGACGAGCAGGCAGTTGATCAGCAGCAGCGGGGCCACGAGCTGGCGATGCGGGAAGGACATCGCCAGCCCCTTGGTGATCTGCGAGGACCACGCGAGCATGGCCGCGGCCGCGAGCGCGAGAGCCGCGGCGGAGCTCACGTCACCGTGGCGGGCGCGTCACGGAGCGTCGACCGCGACGTCGCCGAAGACGCCGCGGCCGGCGAGCTCGCGGATCCGCTCGTCGGGGTAGCCGCACAGGTCGCTCAGCACCGCGCCGGTGTCGACGCCGCGTCCCGGGCCCGGGCGCGATTCGGGCCGGACGCCGTCGACCACGAACGGGCTGCCGACCTGACGCACGCCTCCGAGGACGGGGTGCTCGTGCTCGACGACGGCCGCGCGGGCGGTCGTCTGCGGATCGGCGAGGGCCTCGGCGACGTCGTTGACCGGCGCGCACGGCACGCCGGCCTCGGTCAGGGCCTGCAGCCACTCGGCCGTCGGACGCGACGCGAAGACGGCGTCGAGCTCGGCCAGCAGCTCGTCGCGGTTGCGGCCGCGGTCGGCGAACGTGGCGTAGGGCCCGTCGGCCGCGGCGAGCTCCGGCCGCCCGATCGCGCCGCACAGGCGCTCCCAGAGCGACTGCTTGGGGCAGGCGACGACCAGCCAGCCGTCGGCCGACTGGAAGTTCTGGAAGGGCACCATCGACTGATGCGCCGAGTTGGACCGCCGCACGGGCTCGTAGCCGGCGGTCGCCACCCACGCCCCCAGGTACGTCAGCTGGGCGAGCGCGACCTCGAACAGCGAGAGGTCGAGGTCCGCGCCGCGGCCGTCGCGGCGCGCCCTCCAGACGGCCGAGAGCAGTCCCAGGGCGGCGACGTAGCCGCCGCAGAAGTCGACCAGCGACAGGCCGCTCTTCGTCGGCGGGCCGTCGGGCTCGCCGGTCACGCTCTGCCAGCCCGCCAGCCCCTGGAGGGTGTAGTCGTAGGCTCCCTCCTTCGCGCGCGGGCCGGTGGTGCCGAACCCCGACAGCGAGCAGCAGACGATCGCCGGGTTGACGTCCTTGAGGTCCTCGTAGCGCAGGCGCAGCTTGTCCGGTTGGTCGCCGCGGAGGTTGGAGAAGACGGCGTCGGAGGCACGGACGATGTCCTCGAGCACGGCGCGCGCGTCCGGATGGCGCAGGTCGAGCGAGACGCTCCGCTTGCCGCGGTTGAAGGACTCGAAGAAGAGCGAGCTCTCGCCCTCCTGGAACGGCGGCACGTAGCGGCTGACGTCGCCGGCGACCGTGGGGTCCTCGATCTTGATGACCTCGGCGCCGAGATCGGCGAGCTGCATCGTGCCCCACGGCCCCGCCCCGTACTGCTCGACCGCGACGACGCGGATGTCGCCCAGCATCGCTCCGCTCACGCCGGGCACGTTACCGGAATCGGTTCCCATCACTCTGCCCGATCCGCGTTCGGCGGATCGTCAGGACCCGGGCGCGCGCCCGCAGCTCGGGCGCCCGACGAACTCGGTCGGCAGCACCATGTCGGCGCGGTACTCGGGGTCGCGCAGCGCGTCGAGCATCATCTCCGCCGCACAGCGGCCGATCGCGAGGTTGTCGCGCCGAACCACCGAGATCGGCGGGTCGTAGAGCTCGCTGATCGGGATGTCGTCGCATCCCACGAACGAGACCTGCTTGCCCAGGCGGATGCCGCGCGCGTGCAGGACGCGCAGCGCGCCGAGCATGAGCTGGTTGCCGCCGGCGATGATCGCCGTCGGCGGATCGGGCCGCGAGAGCAGCTGCGAGGTGGCCCTGGAGCCGTAGTCGACGTCGGACAGCGCCCCGCCCTCGAGGATCTGGTAGGTCCTCTCCAGCCCCCGGTCCGCGTAGCACGCCTCCAGCGCGGCGCGGCGCTCGTTGACCGGCCGCATCGGCTGCCCGTTGATCATCGCGATCCGGCGATGGCCGAGGTCCAGCAGGTGGTTGACGGCGTTGCGCATGCCCGCCTGGTGGTCGGTGTAGACGTGCAGCGAGCGCCCCACGTCGACGTTGCGGTCGAGCACGACGACCGGGATGTCGAGGCGGCCCAGCGCGTGCAGCATCGCCGGGTTGTGCTCGTCGCTGACCGAGAGGATGATCCCGTCGACGCGCCGCTGGGCGAGCAGTCCGATGTGGGCGGCGTCCAGCTCCGAGCGGCCCTCCGAGTTCGTCAGCAGCAGCGAGTAGCCCGCTTCGCGGAAGCGCGTCTCGGCGGCCGCGACGATGTCGGCGAACAGCGGGTTGGAGATGTCGCCGATCGCGAACCCCACCGTCCTGGTCTGCTGGCGGCGCAGGCTCTGGGCGAGCAGGTTGGGCTCGTAGCCCAGCTCCTCGACCGCGGCCATGACGCGCTTGCGCATGTCCTTGCTGACGTCGGGGTGGTCGGAGAGCACGCGCGAGACCGACGACATGGCGACGCCGGCGCGCTCGGCGACCTCGCGCATGTTCACGCGCCCGGGCTGCGAGGAGAAGCCGTCGACGGTCATGATCCGGGCTCTTCCGGAATCGATCGCCTCATGGATGCGCAGCGTAGTGGCGCGTCGCCACGTCTGCACGCGGATCCGGCATACTCCGCCCAGGAAGCGTTTCCAGCAACTGCATCGAGGAGAGCCCGTGGAACGGATGTGCTTCAGGTTCGAGATCTACCCCGGCCAGGAGGACGAGTACAAGCGCCGTCACGACGAGATCTGGCCCGAGCTGGTCGCGGACATCAAGGCGGCGGGGCTGCGCAACTACTCGCTGTTCCGCAGCGGCCAGGAGATCGTGGCCTACGTGGAGTGCGAGCCCGACGCCGCGACCTGCTTCGCGAAGCTCTCCGAGTCCGACGCGAACGCCCGCTGGTCGAAGTGGTTCGAGGACGTGATCGTCGCGCTCGTCGACGACGACGGGCAGCTGTTCCGCCTCGACGAGGTCTGGCACCTCGACTGAGCCGGGCGCCCGCGCGGGCGCCCGGCCCTGCCCGCGGCGTCAGGAGAACGAGACGCGGTAGCGCTCGATGTAGTCCTCGTCGAGCTCCCAGCCGAGGCCGGGGCGGTCCGACAGCGTGATCGTCCCGTCTTCGAGATCCGGCCGGTTGGCGACGAGGTTCCACCAGATCGGGTCGCGCTCCGGATCGAAGCACTCGACGAACCCGCCATGCGGGATCGCGCAGAGCAGGTGCGCGGCGACCTGCGGCTCCTCGTGGTGGCCCATCATGACGTCGTAGGACAGCGCCATCGCCGCCACGCGACGCCACTCGGTCGGCCCGCCGGACCAGGACGCGTCGAAGTTGCACACGTCGATCGCGCCGGCGACCATCAGGTCGCGGCAGCCGGCGGCGGAGAACTCGCTCTGGCCGGCGCAGACGCGCACGCCGGCGGCGAGGCGCACGTCGCGCATCGCCAGCCGGTCGTTGTGCCAGCGGCACGGCTCCTCGAACCAGAGCAGATCGTCGTCCTCGACGAGCCGCGCGAAGCGGATCGCGTCGCGGGGCGCCCAGCCCTGGTTGGCGTCCGCCGCGAGCACGAAGTCGTCGCCCGCGACCGCGCGCGCCTGCTTGAAGCGCTCGGCGTCCTCCTCCGGCGTCTTGCCGCCGACCTTGAACTTCATGCCCGCCAGACCGCGCTCGCGCAGCTCCTCGATCTCTCGCGGGATGTTCGCGTCGGTGCGGTAGTACCCGCCGATCGAGATCATCCGGATCGAGTTGCGGTAGCCGCCCCACAGGCGCCAGAGCGGCTGGCCCAGCGCCTTGCCGATGGCGTCCCAGGCGGCGGTGTCGATGCCCGCGCTGGCGACGAGGCCGAGGCGCCGATCGCGCAGGATGTCGAACGTGACCGGACGCACGGTCTGCCAGAGGCGCTCGATCGCGAACAGGTCCTCGCCGATCACCCTGGGCGCGATCTCCTCGCGGACGATCCGGTCGATCTCGACGAGCGCGGCGTCCTCGTCGCCGACGTAGGCCTCGCCGACCACGCCGGACTCCGTGTGGAGACGGACGATCAGCGTCGACCGGTGCGTCATCTGGTACGCGCTGCCCTTGTAGGTCCGCCCGAGCGGAACGCGCAGCGCGATCGTCTCGATGCGTTCGAGCTTCAGCACCCCGACGGTTGTCTGCAGTCCGTCAGGCGGCATCGAGTTCCTGTTCCGGCACGGGCCTCGTCTCCTTCTTTCCGTGTCCTGGTATCGGTTCCGGCTGGACCCTACGAGGCCCGCGAACGGGTGTCAATCGGCGGCGCGATCGCCGTGTGCTCCTCGACGAAGCACGACTGCGCCTCGCCGAGGAACAGGCGCCGATCCTCGACGAGCATGCCGAGGAACGGCTCGGCCGCGAAGGCCGCCTCGGCGCTCTCGATCGAGTCGAACCACACCTCGCCCACGCCGTCCCACGCCGCCTCGGGCGGCGACCAGGCCTGGACGACGCCGAAGCGCAGCCCGCGCACCCCCGGGAGCTGCCGCACGATGTCGGCGTGCGGCCCCATCCAGTGGGCGAGGAACTCCTCGCGCGAGAGCCCCTCGCGGCGGCGCACGAGGCTGACGCGCTTGATCACCGGCGGATCTCCTCGAGCCCGCCGCTCGCCACGCTCCGGTAGGCGGCGTCGACGATCTCGACCGTGCGCGCGCCGAGCTCGCCCGGCGAGCAGTTCTCGACGTCCCTGCCGAGCGCGAGGTCGACGAGCGCGTTCGGCGGGCCGTCGTCGTTGTAGAGGAGCGCGTCGGGCTCGAGCTGCGGGCGTATCTCGAAGCCGTCGCTGCGGAACAGCCAGAGCTCGTCGCGCTCGAGGTCGATCATGAGCTGGCCCTCCGAGCCGATCGCGCGGAACTCGAGCTGGTGGCGGTTGCCGCCCGCGTCGACGTGGCAGGAGCCGCCGGCCATCGTGCCGATCGAGCCGTTGTCGTAGCGGATCACACAGGCGTCGTGGTGCTCGACCTTGGCCCCGAGGACGGACTTCATCAGCGCGAACACGGCCTCGCCGCGCAGGCCCGTCAGCCACAGGGACGCGGCGAGCGCGTGCGAGAGCTGGGCCTGCGCGTAGCCGCCGCCGTTGCGCGGGTCGGTCCAGGTGCCCGCCTCCGGCACCGACTCCGGCGAGGCCTCGGGGTAGGCGCCCGTGTCGGCGAGCAGCTCGCGCGTCACCGACGCCATCTGCAGCGCGGACTCCTCGATCTCGCCGATGCCGTGCTCGTCCATCAGGCGCTTGGCGTCGCGCATCGGCTGCATGTAGTTCCAGCCATGGCTGAGCACGAGGTGCAGGCCCTTGCGGTCGGCGAGCTCGACGAGCTCCCAGGCGTGCGCGGGATCGATCGTGAACGGCTTCTCGCAGAGGACGTGGGCGCCGGCTTCGAGCGCGGCCTTGGCGTGCTCGTAGTGCAGCCCGTGCGGGCTGGCGACCACGCAGATGTCGACGCCGGCGTCGAGCACGTCGTGGTAGTCCTCGCTGGCGATCTGGAAGCCCCAGTCGTCCTTGACCTTCCGCAGCAGCTCCGGGCCCTTCCGGCACACGGCGGTGAACTCGACCTCGTCCCTGCGCTCGGCGAGGTTCGGCAGGTGCGACGCGATCGTCCACGACCCCGCCCCGATCACCCCCAGACGCAACTTGGCCATGCCTCGGATCTCCTCCTCTTCGTTCGGTGACGCCCGTTCAGCCGCGCGGCGGCTGGAAGAGCTCCAGCGTGATCCCGTCGTGGATGCGGAGGTACGACGCCCGCGCCCCCGCGTTGGGACCGGCGTCGACCTCGACCGGGCCGTCCTCGACGAGCGGCGTCGCGCCGCACTCGCGTGCGCGCGACCAGACGGCGTCCGCGTCCTGCACGTGCAGGCAGAGGTGCACGTTGCCGGGGTTCGCCGTCCCGGACGGCAGGTCGGCGCGATCCTCGACCCGGTAGTCGAGCAGCTCGAGCACGCCGCCGCCGGGGAGGTCGACGAACGCCGCCTCGATCCGGACGCCGGGATAGCCCACGTGCGTGCCGAGATACGGTCTGTCGAGCATCGCGCGCCAGCGCGCCGGCCGCCCCAGGAACGGCTCCCAGAACGCCAGGGCGTCGTCCAGGGACCGTACGCTCATGCCAACGTGATGAACGCCTTCGATCCCCTGCCCGCTCTCGCTCACGCGACCCATCCTACCCACCGGCGAGACAACCGTGAATCCTTTCCGGAATCGTTGCCGCCGCGAGGTCGCGCGTGACCGGCCCGGTGCCCGTGGGCGGGCCGTACTACGAGGACCTGCGCCGCGGCCAGGTCTTCGACGTCGCGCCGAGCGTCACGCTGACGGCTGGCCAGGCCGCCGTCCACCAGGCGATCCTCGGCGACCGGCTGCGCCTCCCGCTCGACGCCGTGCTGTCGGCGCGCGTGCTCGGCCGGCCGGGCCAGCTCGCGCACCCCGGCCTCGTCTGCGACGTCGCCATCGGCCAGTCCACGCACGTGACGCAGCGCGTCATCGGCAACCTCTTCTACCGCGGCCTCGTGCTGCGCCGCGCCCCCGTCGTCGGCGACACGCTGAGCACCACGACCGAGGTCGTCGCGCTGCGCGACACGAGCCGGCGCGAGGGCAGGGCGCCGGCCGGGCTCGCCGCGCTGCGTATGCGGACCGTCGACCAGGACGACCGCGTCGTGCTCGACTTCCACCGCTGCGCGATGCTGCCGATGCGCGGCGAGGGCTCGCGTCCCGGCCACGGCGACGACCTCGACGCGATCTCGTCCGTCCTGCCGGGCCCGGAGGACCTGGCGGGCGCGGTCGCGGGCTGGGACCTGGGCGCCTACCGCGAGTCGGTTCCGGGCGCGCATGCCGCCGAGCTCGTGCCGGGCGCCGAGTACGAGGTGCTCGACGGCGAGACGGTCAGCGCCGCCCCCGAGCTCGCACGGCTGACGCTGAACATCGCCGCGGTCCACACCGATCCGGCGTCGGCGGCGGGACGCGGCCAGCGGCTGGTCTACGGCGGCCACACGATCGGCATCGCCCTGTCGCACGCCGCCCGCGCGCTGCCCAACCTCGTCACGGTCGTCGCCTGGCGCACGTGCGACCACCTGGGCCCGGTCCGCGAGGGCGACGTCCTGCGCAGCAGGGTCGCGATCGGGGAGATCGCGCCGATCGCGGCCGGCGGCGCGCTCGCCGACCTGCGGGTGCTCACGAGCGCCGACCGCATGGACGCGCCGCCGGCGCCCGTGCTCGACTGGAGCCTCGTCGCCCTGTTCGCCTGACCGGACGGCGCGCCGTCACGCCGTCGCCCGCTCGACGAGGTCGACGGCGGCGCCGGCGATGGTGTCGGCGTCGATGCCGAAGTGCCGGTAGAGGTCGTCGACGTCGCCCGACTGCCCGAAGTCGTCGACGCCGAGCGAGGCGGCGCGCACGCCGCGGATCGCCCCCAGGAAGCTCAGCGTGTGCGGATGGCCGTCGAGCACGGTGACGATCGGCGCGGCGCGCTCGGCCGGGAGCAGCTCCTCGACGATCGCCGGGTCGCCCTCGCCCAGGCCGCCCCGGGCCCGGGCGGCCCTGAAGATCAGGTCCGGCGACGTCAGGCACAGCACGTCGCAGCCGATCCCGGCCGCGGCCAGCTCGTCCGCCGCGGCCAGGACCTCGGGCATGACCGCGCCGACGCCGGCCAGCGTCACGTCCGGGCGCCGCGGCGCCGTCCG
Organism: Solirubrobacteraceae bacterium; assembly: GCA_035547175.1. GTDB lineage: Bacteria > Actinomycetota > Thermoleophilia > Solirubrobacterales > Solirubrobacteraceae > BP-464. The sequence continues at coordinate 44 of DASZVK010000314.1, read as the reverse complement.
ATCGCGTAGCCGCCGGCGAGCGCCTGCCGGCGCCGGCGCTCGCG
>DASZVK010000313.1:0-15130 GCA_035547175.1 Solirubrobacteraceae bacterium | reverse complement strand
CTCGCTGCTGATGGTCGAGCAGCGCATCGACCTCGCGCTGCGCGTGTGCGACCGCGTCTACGTGCTCGCCGGCGGCGAGATCGTCGTCGAGGAGCGCACGGAGGCGATCGACGTCGGCGGTCGCGGGCTGATCGAGGCATACCTGGGATAGGGAGGCGAGACGACGACGATGGGCATCAAGGTCACGATCCTCGACCACGGGGACATGCACTGCGACCTCACCTGGCTGGTGCTCAAGAGCGACCTCACGCTCGCCTCGCGGGCCCAGCGGGACCTGCCGCGTCGCTGGGTTCAGAGCCCGACGCACACGGTCCTCATCGAGCATCCCGATGCGCGGATCCTGTGGGACACGTCGTGCCCCGCAGACTGGGAGCAGCGCTGGGCGATCGCCGGCAACCAGGAGTACTTCCCGTACGACGGTGCGAGCGACGACCAGCTGTTCTTCAACAAGCTCGACGGGCTCGGCCTCGCGCCCGACGCGATCGACGTCGTGATCATGTCGCACCTCCACGGCGACCACGCCGGGAACCTGCGCGCGCTCGTCGACGCCGGCGCGAAGCCGTACGTGTCCAGGGACGAGCTCGACGGCGCGCTTGCGATCGAGGGCCCCTACGAGGGCGCCCACATCAAGTCCGACTACGAGGGCATCGACTTCGAGACGTTCGCGGGCGACATCGAGTTCGTTCCCGGCGTGCGGATCCTGCAGAGCCCCGGCCACAGCTGGGGCACGTGCTCGTTGCAGGTGGATCTGCCCAAGACCGGGACGATGCTCTTCACGTCGGATGCGGTCTACCGCAGCGAGAACTGGGGGCCGCCGATCTGCGGCTCGTCGATCGTGTGGGACAGCCGCGTCTGGGAGTCCTCGCTCCGGCGGCTCCAGAAGGTCGCGAGTCGCACCGACGCGTTCCTCCTCTTCGGCCACGACGGCGACCAGATGAACGAGCTGCGACGCAGCGGCCAATGGGTGTTCGAGTGATGCACCCGGCGACAACGAACGACGAAAGGCGAGCATGGGACTCTCGATCCGCGCTCTGAAGGTCGGCCGGCTCGTCGGCCAGCCCAAGCCGACCATCACGCACTTCCGCGGGTGGGGCGAGACCTACGACCCCACCCTGATCGTGTTCCTGATCGAGGGCGGCGAGTCGCCGATCCTCGTCGACACCGGCCCCAGCACCGTCGAGGCGGCGTGGGACCTGCACCACTACCGGCTCGAGCAGAGCCCCGAGGAGCGGCTGCCCGACGCCCTCGCCGCCGCCGGCGTGGACGCCTCGGAGATCAAGCTCGTCGTCAACACGCACCTGCACTGGGACCACTGCTCCAACAACGCGCTGTTCCCGGATGCCCGGGTGATCGTCCAGAAGGACGAGCTGCTCTATGCGGTCGATCCGCTCGAGTGGAACCGCGTCGCCTACGAGAAGATCCCGGGGATCCAGCCGCCGTGGTTCGCCACGTGGAGCAACATCGAAACCGTCGACGGCGAGACCGAGATCGCGCCCGGCGTGTCGACGATCCTGCTCCCGGGCCACACGCCGGGCTCGCAGGGCGTCGTCGTCGAGGCCGAAGGCGGGCGCTACCTGATCGCCGGCGACTGCGTCCCGACGTACGAGAATTGGGCCGGGGACGCCGCCGCCACGCACATCCCCGACGGGCTCAACTACAACCTCGTCGTCTACGCGGAGAGCTTTCGCAAGATCGAGGCCCTCGACTGCGAGGTCATCCCCAGCCACGACGCCGCCGTGATCGAGCACGGCGTCTGGAAGTAGGTGGTCGCGATGTCCGACCGGCCACCGGAGATCACCGCTCACATCGCCTCGCTGGTCGCGGAGGGCGACCTCGGCGACGACGGCCCCGAGCTGCGCGCTCTCGCGCGTCGCGCGCTGGTGGACACCGTCGCGTCGACCATCGCCGCGCGCAACGAGCCCGGGGTGCACGCGCTGCTGCGTGCCACGGCGCGCGACGCGGGCGAGGGCGTCTCGACGATCCTCACCACCGGCGGGCGCACCAGTGAGGCGCACGCCGCGCTCGTCAACGGCATGGCAAGCCACGCGCTCGACTACGACGACGTCGTCGATGCCCTCTACGGCCATCCGAGCGCCGCGATGTTCCCGTCGCTGCTCGCCGTCGCCGAGCAGGAGGCAGCGTCCGGCCGAATGCTGCTCGACGCCTACGTCATCGGCTTCCAGGTGATCTGCGCGGTCGCTGCCGGCCTACCGATCCGCAAGCACTACTCGCGCGGCTGGCACTCGACGGCGACGGTCGGCGTGCTCGGCGCGACGGCGGCGCTGTGCCGGCTGCTCGCGCTTCCCCAGACGCAGGTGCGTCGCGCGCTCGGCATGGCCGCATCGATGGCGTCGGGCAGCCGCCAGAACTTCGGGACGATGACCAAGCCGCTGCACCCGGGCCTCGCCGGGCGCAGCGCGATCACCGCAGCGCGTCTCGCCCAGGAGGGGTTCACCGCCGACGAGTCCCAGCTGGAGGCGCCGCTGGGCTACTTCGCGATGTTCGGCGTCGACAGCGACCTCGCTGCCGTGGACGCTGCGCTCGACGTGCGGCCGTGGGCGCTGCGCCGCGAGGGGCTCAACGTCAAGAAGTACCCGTGTTGCTACAACACCCACCGCACGGCGGACGCCACGCTGACGCTCGCTCCCGTGGTCCGCGAGGCCGGGGAGCAGGTCGAGGCGGTCCGTCTCGCGATGGAGCCGGGTGGCTTCGACCCGCTGATCCACCACCGGCCGACGACAGGGCTCGAGGGCAAGTTCAGCGCCGAGTACGTCGTCGCCGCCGGGCTGCTCGACGGGCACGTCGGCCTCGACACGTTCACCGACGAGGCGGTGGCACGCCCCGAGGCGCAGGATCTGCTGCGCAAGGTCGAGGTCGCCGAGCACGCGACCCCGCCGTTCGGGCCGCCGGAATGGGTCCATGCCTATGTGACGCTCGAGGTCGACGTCGGCGGCCACACGCTGCGAGAGCGGGTCGACATCCCGCGCGGCGACGCCCGCGCCCCGCTCTCCGATGAGGAGGTCGACGCCAAGCTCCGCGACTGCGTCGCGTTCTCGGGCAGCGGCTGGGACGCCGACGCGCTGCTGGCCGAACTCCACGGGCTCGAGGCACTCGAGCGGTTCGGCGGCTTTGCCGCGATCACCGCCGGCGCGGTGACGGGGGTGCTGCGGTGAGCCCGCGCACGGCAAGGGACGTCGCCGTGGTCGGCGTCGGGCAGAGCGACTTCGGCGCGCTCTGGCGTGAGAAGGGCACCGTCCGCGACGCGTATGCGCTGGGCGCCGAGGCGTTCACGCTCGCGCTCGAGGACTCGGGGATGGAGAAGGGCGAGATCGACGGCCTGATCTGCTCACGGGTCGAGTACGCGCGGATGGCCGACGTGCTCGGCCTGCAGTACCTGCGCTTCGTCCACGACCTCGAGGGCTCGGGCCGGATGAGCGGCGTCGCCTGCCAGGCGGCCGTGGCGCTCGTGTCGAGCGGGCTCGCGGACGCGGTGGCGTGCGTCTACGGCAACAACGGCCGCTCGGCCCGGATGCGCTACGGCGGAGAGGGCGGAGGCCCCACGGTGGGCTACGACGCGATGTACGGGATGACGTCTCCCGGCGCCTACGTCGGGATGATGTACCGCCGCTACCGCGAGCTGTACGGCGTGCCGGACGACGCGCTCTACCCGGTGGCGCGCAACAACCGCCGCAACGCGATGCGCAATCCGGCGGCGGTCTTCCACGACGAGCTCACCTACGAGCAGTACGTGGGCTCGCGCTACATCGCCGAGCCGTTGCGGCTGTTCGACTACTGCATCATCAACGACGGCGGCGTGGCCTTCATCGTCACGACGCTCGAGCGCGCCCACGCGCTCGCCAAGCGCCCGGTGCGGGTCGCAGCCACGGCCGGGCTGAGCGACCTCACCAACTACTACACGAGCCGCGACTTCTTCTTCGAGGCCTGCAGTGACGTCGCTCGGCGGGTCTACGCGGAGTCGGGGCTCGGGCCGGAGGACATGGACGTCCTGCAGATCTACGACAACTTCACGCCCACGATCCTGTTCACGCTGGAGGGCTTCGACCACGCGCCCAGGGGAGAGGCATGGGAGTGGGTCAGAGACGGCCGCATCGAGCTCGATGGCGAGCGTCCCGTCAACACGTCGGGCGGTCACACCAGCGAGAGCTACATGCAGGGCTGGGCGATGCACGTCGAGGCGGTTCGCCAGATCCGTGGCGAATGCGGCGATCGCCAGGTCCCGGGATGCGACACCGCCCAGTACATGTGCGCCTCGCCGATCGTCACGTCGCACGTCCTGGTCGGCGAGTAGGAGGCGAGATGAGCGACACGCCCGCCATCCCGATGCCGGAGATCACCGACGTCAACCGCCCGTTCTGGGACGGCTGCCGGGAGGGTGAGCTGCGGCTGCAGCGGTGCGACGGCTGCGGCCTGTACCGCTTCCCGGACGCCCCGGTGTGCCCACGCTGCCTGTCGCGCGCCTTCTCGTGGCAGGCCGTCAGCGGGCGCGGAACGGTCTGGTCCTGGATCCGCATGCACCAGAACTACCTGCCGGCGTTCGCGGACCAGCTCCCGTACGTCGTCCTGTTCGTCGACCTCGAGGAGGGGCCGCGGCTGATCAGCGGCTTCGTCGGCGACCCCGACGAGTTGGCGATCGACCTGCCGGTCCAGGCGGTCTTCGAGACGGTCGGCGAGCGGGTCATCCCGAAGTTCCGGGCGGTCGGATGAGCGCCCAGGGGCCCCTCGCTGGACTGCGCGTGGTCGAGATCGCAGACGAGACCGCGGAGTACTGCGGGCTGATGCTCATGGGCCTCGGCGCCGAGGTGATCAAGGTCGAGCCGCCCGACGGTGGCGCCACGCGGCGCATCGGCCCGTTCGCGGGCGACGACGCCTCCGACCTCGAGGGCTCGCTGTACTTCTGGCACTACAACCGCGGTAAGCGATCGGTGACCATCGACCTCGGCGACGAGCGGGGCCGCGACACCATGCTGGCGCTCGTGGGCTCGGCCGACGTGCTCCTGCGGTCGGTGACGCCGACGACGCTCGATCTCTGTGGCCTGGATCCCGAGGAGCTCGCGCGACGCCACCCGGAGCTCGTCGACGCGCGCATGTCGCCGTTCGGCGAGGACGGGCCGTGGGCGCACTACAAGGGGTCCGACCTCGTCCATCTCGCGCTCGGGGGCGTGATGGCCAACTGCGGCTACGACCGCGAGCCCGGCGACGGCTACGACCTGCCTCCGGTCGCCCCGGCGATGTGGCACGCGTACCACATCGCGGGCGAGCAGCTCGCGATGGGGGTGCTCGCCGCGCTGATCAACCGGCTGCACACCCGTCTCGGGCAGGCCGTCACGTGTGCCGTGCACGAGGCGATCGCCAAGAACACCGAGATCGACGTCATGAACTGGGTGATGCTGCGGATGCCGACGTACCGGCAGACCTGCCGGCACGCCTCCGAGGCGCCCAACGACATCCAGACGATCGCGTCGACCAAGGACGGCCGCTGGTACATGTCGATGGTGCTGGGCGGCAGCGACATCGAGCGCACGCTCGAGTTCGCGGCTGGGTACGGCGTCAAGCCGGGAGGGACCCTCGAGGAGCGCGTCTCCGAGGGCGCCGGCCGCAGCGTCCCCGGCACCACCGCGCCCGACCAGCGGGCGCGCGTCGCGACGGAGACCGCCCAGCGCCTGATCCGCCAGTTCCGCTACGGCCGGCTGCCCTGGCGGGCCGCACAGGACGCCGGGCTGCTGTGGGTGCCACTGCGGCGGCCCGAGGAGAACCTCGAGGACGAGCACTGGTGGGCGCGCGGCACGTTCGAGCGCGTCGAGCATCCCGAGCGCGGCGAGTCCTACGCCTACCCCGTCAACAAGTGGGTCAGCGAGGTCGCTCCGTGGCGCGCCGGCGAGCGGGCGCCGCGCCTGGGCGAGCACACAGCCGAGGTCCTGGGCGGACTGACCGGGGCCGGACCGGCGATCCCGCAGCCACGCGTCCGCCCGAGGCTCACCGGGCTGGTGTCGCGCCGCGGCAGGCCTTTCGCGATCGAGGACGTGAAGATCCTCGACTTCGGCTGGTTCCTCGCCTCGGCCGGTGGCACGCGGTTCCTCAACGCCTTCGGCGCGCAGAGCATCAAGGTCGAGTGGGCGACGCACCCCGACACGCGCATGGCCGCGATGGCGCCGGTCGGCGGCCGCGAGGCGCGCCGCGTCGCGACCGCTCCGCTGCAGCCCGTGCACGACGCGAACATGGGTGGGCAGTTCAACAACAAGAACCCCGGCAAGCTCGGCCTCGCGCTCAACGTGCGCCATCCGCGGGGCCTCGAGATCGCCAAGGAGCTCGTGCGGGTCTGCGACATCGTCGCCGAGGGCTTCTCGCCGGGCGTGATGGACAGGTGGGGGCTCGGCTACGACGTGATGCGCGAGCTGAACCCGCGCATCATCTACATCCAGCAGTCCGGCATGGGTCAGAAGGGGACCTACGGCCGCTTCCGCACGCTCGGCCCGATCGCCGCCTCGATCTCCGGGATCTCGGAGATGTCCGGACTCCCGGAGCCGGCGATCCCGGCCGGCTGGGGCTACTCCTACCTCGACTGGATCGGCGCGTACAGCTTTGCCCAGGCGCTGCTCAGCGCGCTGTATCGCCGCGACGTCACCGGCGAGGGCCAGTACATCGACGCCTCACAGGTCGAGTCGGGCCTGTTCGTCGCGGGCACGACGTTCCTGGACCACCAGGTCAACGGCCGCCGCTGGGCACGCTACGGCAATCGCTCGCCGCACAAGCCGGCAGCGCCCAGCGGCGCGTACGCGGGCCTGGGGGAGGACCGCTGGCTCGCCGTGAGCTGCCACACCGAGGACGAGTGGCGTGCGCTGGCCACCGTAGCGGGACGCCCCGAGTGGCTCGAGGACCCGCGCTTCGCCACCCTGGACGCCCGTCTGGCCAATCAGGACGAGCTCGACGTCGAGGTTGGCGGCTGGGTGGCCGGGCACGACCCGAGCGCGCTCATGGAGGCGCTCCAGGAGGCGGGCGTGCCCGCCGGCCTGGTGCAGACGGCCGAGGACCGTTGCGACGGCGACCCCCAGCTCGCGCACCTCGAATGGCTCACGGAGGTCACCGGGGCGAAGATCGGGACGTGGCCGGTGGCCGAGGTGCCCGCGCGCCTGAGCCGGACGCCCGCGCACATCGGCGGGCGCCTGGATCGCGGCGCTCCGTGCTATGGCGAGGACAGCGACTTCGTGCTGCGCGAGTACCTGGGCGTCGGCGACGACGAGATCGCGTCGCTGCGCGACGAAGGGGTGATCGAATGAGCGATCCCATCCGCCTCTACCTGTGCGACGGCGGATCGATCCAGCTTCCCCTGCGGAACTTCAAGGCCGGTCAGGGCCTCGACGGGGAGGAGGTCGTCACGCCGGTCAGCTGGGCGATCCTGACGCATCCGCGGGGCAACGTCATCATCGACGGCGGCAACGCCGAGGAGGCGGCGGACGACCCCGTTGGGCACATCGGCGACATCGCGCTGTCGTCCAAGATCACGATGACGCGCGACCAAGCGGTCCTGCCCACGCTCGGCCGCCTCGGGATCGCCCCCGAGAGCATCCGCTGGATCGTCCAGACGCATCTTCACTTCGACCACACGGGCGCGATCGCGGCGATCGAGCGCTTCCCCAACGCGCAGGTGCTCGTCACGCGTACCGAGTACGAGTTCGCGCTGGATCCGGACTGGGTGACCGCGCCGCTGTACTGTCGGCGGGACTACGACAAGCCCGGCGTCCCGTGGGTCCTGCTCGAGCACGACGAGGACGGCTACGACCTCTTCGACGACCGCACGCTGCGCTGCTGGCGGACGCCCGGGCACGCCGTGGGCCACATGTCGGTCGAGGTGCACCTGCCCAGCGGCGAGGCGTTCTTCCTCGTCATCGACGCGGCCTACACGCTCGACCACCTCGTCGAGAAGGCGATCTCCGCCTTCGTCGTGTCGGTGCCGGACACGCTGGCGTCGGTGCGCAAGGTCCGCCGGCTCGCGGACCGCGCAGGGGCGACCGTCGTGTGCGGGCACGACCCCGATGCCTGGCCCAGCTTCAAGCACGCCCCCGAGTACTACGACTGAAACGGAGCAGATCACGATGGCATGGACCCTGGAGAACGGACCGATCCAGCTGACGAACCTCAGCCACGTCGGCGTCGCCGTCAAGAGCGCCGAGCAGACCGTCAAGTTCCTCTCGACGATCTGGAACGTCGGCGATCCCGAGGTCTTCGACTACACACCCAAGGAGGAGGAGCTCTTCGCCGGCGACCCGTTCTCCGTGCGCCTGGTCTTCGTCAAGTTCGGCCCGCTGACGATCGAGCTGCTCGAGCCGCTCGACGACCGCTCGATCTGGTCGAAGTTCATCGCCGAGAAGGGGGAGGGGATCCACCACATCGCGCTCGGTGTGTCCAATTACGACGAGGTCGTCGAGCGCACCCGGGACCTCGGGCACCCGCTTTTGGTCTCCGCCGTCTTCGAGGGCTGCCGCTGGTGCTACTTCGAGACCTCACCGGGAGGGATGGTCATCGAGTACCGCGAGGAGTACCCGCGGAGCTGATGCCTCCGACGAACACGCCCGGATCCGAGGTGAGACCGCACGAGGTGAGACCGCAGTGAGAAAGCTGATCAATGACCCGGAGAGCTTCGTGGACGAGGTCCTCGAGGGCCTCGTGCTGGCTCACGCGGGACGCATACGGCAGCTCGACGACGAGCCGCGCGCGGTCGTGCGGGTCGACGGCGCGTTCGAGGGCAGAGTGACGATCGCAACGGGCGGCGGGTCGGGGCATCTCCCGGCATTCGTCGGATATGTGGGGCGGGGTCTGGCGGACGGGGCCGCGGTCGGCAACCTGTTTGCATCGCCCAGTGCCGACCAGATGCTTGCCGTCACGCGCGCGATCGACGGTGGCCAGGGCGTCCTCTACCTCTACGGCAACTACGGTGGCGACCGCCTCAACTTCGAGCTGGCCGCGGACATCGCAAGCGCGGAGGGGATCCGGGTCGAGACGGTGCTCGCCGCCGACGACGTCGCGTCGGCGCCGCCGGAGCGCGGCGATCAGCGCCGCGGCATCGCCGGCATCTTCTTCGGCTACAAGGTCGCCGGGGCATGCGCGGCCTCCGGCGCCGACCTCGACACCGTTGCCACGACGGCGCGGCACGCCCTGTCGCGCACGCGCAGCCTGGGCGTCGCGCTGTCCTCCTGCATCCTGCCGACCGTCGGCCACCCCAACTTCGAGGTGCCGGAGGGCGAGATGGAGATCGGCATGGGCATCCACGGCGAGCCGGGCGTGCGCCGCGGCCCGCTGCTGCCCGCCGACGAGGTCGTCGACGACCTCGTCGATCGCCTGCTCGACGATCTGAGCCCCGACGCCGGCAGCGAGTTCGCCGTGCTGGTCAACGGCCTGGGCGCGACCCCGCCGGAGGAGCTCCATCTCGCCTATCGCCGGACGCATCAGCGTCTCGTGGGCGCCGGGCACACGATCCGGCGCGTCTACGTCGGCGAGTTCGCGACCTCTCTGGAGATGGCCGGAGCGTCGATATCGCTGCTGCACCTCGACGACACGCTGATCGCCCACCTCGAGGCGGCGGCGGACCCGCCGCTGACGATGTCCGCATGAGCGCTGGGGCCGCGAGCACGATCTCGCTCCCGGAGCTGCGCGACGCGCTGCGCTCCGCCTCGGAGCGGATGCTGGCGGCGCGCGACGAGCTGTGTGCGCTCGACGCCGTCGCCGGCGACGGCGACCTCGGCGCGACGCTGGCGACCGGGTTCACGCACGCGATCGAGGCGCTCGACGGCCCCGAGGGGAGCGGAGACGCCTCTGCGCTGCTCACCCAGATCGGCGCGGCGATGGCCCGCAAGGCGCCGTCGACGATCGGCGCGCTGCTCGCGACCGCGTTCATCCGCGGCGGCCAGGCGCTCGACCATGCCTCCGACCTCGGTCCGGCGCAGCTGGCCGGGATGCTCGCGGCGGGATCGGCTGGGGTCGCCGAGCGGGGCCGGGTGACGACCGGCCAGCGGACCGTCGTGGATGCGATGGAGCCCGCGGCGAAGGCCGCCACGGCGGCCGCCGAGCGCGGCGAGGGCGTGCCCGTCGTGCTGCGCGATGCTGCGATTGCCGCCCGCGCCGGCGCGGTGGCGACGGCGGAGATGGAGCCGCAGGTCGGACGTGCCGGATGGATCGCGGACCGGGCCCGCGGCTCGGCCGACGCGGGGGCGGCCGCGTGGGCCACCTTCCTCGAGGCGCTCGCCGATGCCGTCGACGGGGCCGTCTAGCCCGTCCGCGGCATCAGCAGCGGCCACGGGCTGACCTCGTCGCGGCGGTCGACGGGGACGACGATCAGCGCCGGCTCGCCGGCCGCGATCGCGTCGGCGACGGCGCGCTCGAGCGCCTCGGGCGTGGTCGCGCTCGCCGAGGCGACGCCGCACGACTCCGCCAGCGCGATCCAGTCGGGATTGCGCAGCTCCGAGGCGATCGTGCGGCCCTCGTAGAGGCGCTGCTGGTCGCGCCAGACGTTGCCGTAGGCGGCGTTGTCGAACAGCACGCAGACGACGCCGATGCCGTACTGCGCGGCGGTCAGCAGCTCCTGCAGCGCGAACAGCAGGCCGCCGTCGCCGGCGATCGACACGACGGGCGCGTCGGGGCGCGCGACCTTCACGCCCAGCGCCGTCGCGTAGCCGAAGCCGAGCGTCCCCTGGTGGCCGCAGGTGACGAACGTCCGCGGCTCGTAGACCGGCAGCGCGAAGTACGACGTGAAGCCCGCCTGGCAGAGCTCCTCGACGAAGAAGCCGTCGCGCGGCAGCGCCCGCCGGATCGCTCCCAGGTACCCGACGTGCGGCGTGATCGCCGCGGCCCGCTCGGCGACCGCCGCCTTGACGGCGAGCGTCCGCTCGGTGCGGTCCTCGGCGACGTGACCGGCGAGCGCGGCGGCTAGCGCCCGCGCCCCGTCGGCGGCGTCGGCGATCACCGCGACGTCGGGCTTGAGCCGCCCGACCTGCGTGGGATCGACGTCGACGAGCACGCGCCGCAGGCCCTCCGGCGGCCGGCCCCAGCGGAACCAGTCGAGCTCCATGCGCGAGCCGATGCCGACGACGACGTCGGTCTGCGCCCAGCAGCGGAAGCCCTCGGCGCAGTTGAGCCCGAGCGGGTGCTCGTCGGAGACGATCCCGCGCCCGCCGCGGAACGAGACGACCGGCGCCTGCAGCAGCTCGGCCAGCGCCCGCACCTCCTGGCCCGCGCGCACGGCGCCGCTGCCGACCATGATCATCGGCGCGCGCGCGTCGCGCAGCAGCTCGGCCGCGCGCTCGACCGCCTGCTCGTCGACGGGCTCGACGGCCGGCTCGATCGGCTCGACCGGCGGGCCGACCGGCTCGCGCCGGTCGAAGACGTCCCACGGCATCGCCAGCGCGGCCGGGCGCGGGCGCTCGCCGCGCATCGCCTGGAACGCCTCGGCGACGAGCCGCTCGGCGTCGGCCGGGTGGTCGGCGCGCGCGGCCCACTTGGTGACGCCGCGCATCATCGCGAGCTGGTCGGGCAGCTCGTGCAGATGGCCGAGGCCCGAGCCGATGAACGGCGACGGCACCTCGCCGGTGAGGCACAGCACGGGCGTGCTGGCGCCGTAGGCCGACGCCAGCGCGGCCGAGGCGTTGAGGAAGCCGACGCCCGGCACGACCGCGCACACGCCGGGCCGGCCGCTCGCCTTCGCGTAGCCGAACGCCATGTAGGCGGTCGCCTGCTCGTGCTTGGGCGCGATCACGCGGATGTCGCTGCGCGCCAGCGCGTCGAAGAGGCCGTAGGTCTGCACGCCGGGGATGCCGAAGACGACCTCGACGCCGTGGGCGCGCAGCGCCTCGACGATCGCCTCGCCGCCGGTCAGCGCGCGCTCGCCGGAAGCCGATGTGGAGGGCATGGCCCGCCAGTCTCGCGCAGCGCGGGCGTGCGCGGGCTCGCCGCGGCGGATCGGTAGCGTCCAGGCATGTCGTTCTCGGCCGCCGAAGGACGCCGCCGGATCCTCGACGCGCTCGCCGAGGCGGCCGACGAGGCCGGCATCGCGCTCGCCGCCCTGGGCGAGGCCTACGAGCTCGTAGACGAGCGCGCCGCGGACCGGCTCGAGGAGCGGCTCTTCCGCCCGGTCCAGGCGGCCTACGGCCAGGCCACGCGCCTGCACGCGGAGTTCGCCGCGCGCAGCGGCCTCGAGGGGCGCGCGTTCGCGCCCGCCGTGCGCGGCGCGCCCTCGCACGGCGCCAAGGGCTTCGTGCGCGACGCGGCCGAGGCGGTCGCCGCCGCGGACGAGACGCTCGCCGAGCTGCAGGACTCGATGCTGCCCGTCGAGGTCGGCGACGCCGACCTGCGCGCCGGGCTGGCCGACGTGCGCCGGGCGCTCGCCGACGTCGGCGAGCGCGCACGCGACTTCCTGCGCACGCTGGGGCGCTAGCCCGCCGCCGGCGGAGTACTGTCGGGCGATGATCACCGGCACCGACTTCGTCGCCCTCCACGGCAAGGACCTCGAGGCCTCCTCGGCCTTCTACCGCGACGTGCTCGGCCTCGAGCGCTCGGTCTTCGTCCCCGAGCGCGGCTTCTCCGAGTACGAGACCGGCAACCTGACGATCTCCGTCATCGATCCCGCGCGCATGGGCCTCGAGCACACGCCCAGCAAGGCGGGGATCGCGCTGCACGTCGACGACGTCGCGGCGTCGCGCGCCGAGCTGGAGGCCAAGGGCATCCAGTTCTTCGGCGAGACGCTCGACACGGGCGTGTGCCACATGGCGTTCTTCGCCGACCCGGACGGCAACGCGCTGCTGCTCCACCATCGCTACGCGCCGCGCGAGTAGCGCCGCCCGGCGCCGAGGCGGGCGGCGCGGTTCGCGAGGCGGCGCGAGAGCCGGGTAGGCACCGGAACTCCGGCGTCGAAGGATGGTTGGATCGATGATGCCGCACGCCCGCATGCCACGCGCGATCGCCCTGCTCACGGGCATCGCGGCGCTCGCCCTGCCGGCCGCCGCCGAGGCCCGGCACACGCGCACGCCGTACCTGACCGCCGTCCGCTGCGTCCCCGCCGACGCGAAGGGCTGCAAGGGCCTCACGCGCGCTCGCGTCGGTGCCCAGGTGCAGCTCCGCGGCCACCGGCTCTACAGCGGCATGCGCGTGAGCTTCCGCTGGGACACGGGCGCGCTGGCGACGACGCTGGCGCACAAGAAGGCCGGCTGGATCGCCCGCATCCCCGCCGGGACCAAGCTCGGCCTGGTGGCGGTCACGGTGCGCGACAAGGCCGGCCGGCGCTCGAACGCCCGCCACGTCAAGGTCAAGGCCCTGCAGGCCAAGCCGAAGGCCGCCGCGCCCGCCGTGTCCGGCGCGCTGCCCGACGCCTTCAAGGGCAACGGCATGTGGATCTGGGAGATGGGCAAGTCCGAGAAGGGCGACGTCGACGCGATCGCGATCAAGGCACGCGCGACCGGCATGCAGACCGTGTTCGTCAAGAGCGGCGACGGCGTCAACGCGTGGTCGCAGTTCTCGCCCGACCTGGTCGCCGCGCTGCACGCCCAGGGACTGAAGGTCTGCGCCTGGCAGTTCGTCTACGGCAAGCGCCCGTCCGACGAGGCGGCCGTGGCGGCGGCCTCGGTGGCGGCGGGCGCCGACTGCTTCGTGATCGACGCCGAGTCCGACTACGAGGGGCGCTACGCCGCCGCGCAGACCTACATGACGCAGCTGCGCACGGCGGTCGGCCCCGTCTACCCGATCGCGCTGACGTCGTTCCCGTACGTCAACTACCACGCCACGCTGCCGTACTCGGTGTTCCTCGGGCCGGGCGGCGCGCAGGCGAACCTGCCGCAGGTCTACTGGAAGGCGATCGGCGCGTCGGTCGCGACGGTGAGCGCGCGCACGATGGTCGACAACCGCATCTACGGCGTGCCGATCGCGCCGCTCGGCCAGGCCTACGACGGCCCGTCGGGCGCCGACCTGCGGGCCTTCCGCCGCATCTGGGCCGGCTATGGCTCGCTCGGCCTGTCGTGGTGGAGCTGGCAGTCGGCGTCGGCCGCGACGTGGGCGACGATCGCCGAGCCCGCCCCGGCGCTCGGCGCGGTCACCGACCCGGGCTGGCCGCTGCTGCGCAGCGGCTCCAAGGGCGACGAGGTCGTCTGGCTCCAGCAGCATCTGGCCGCCGGCGATCCGACGCTGAAGATCGACGGGCGCTTCTCGGCGGCGACCGAGAGCGCGGTCGAGGCCTTCCAGACCGCGCACGGGCTGCCGGCCACCGGGCAGACCGACGCCGACACGTGGAGGGCCGTGGTCGCACAGCCGCTGAGCCTGGTGCGCTGGACGAGCGGCAAGTCGACGGCGACGCCGACGGGCGAGACCGCCCCGGGGACCGGCGTCATCGGGCCCAGCGGCCCGACGCCGGCACCGGTCGCGCCGGCCCCGGTCGCCCCCGTGCCGACGCCGACGGTCACGACCACGGTGCCGACCACTCCCGCGCCGCTGCCGCCGACGACGACCGGCGGCGCCGAGGCCCGCGCGGCGCGCGGAGGCGCCGAGATCCCCGAGCTGGGCCGGGGCGGCGGCGACGGCTGATCCTGCAGCGGGTGGGGCCGAGGCGCCAGAATCGGCGCCGTGCGCGTCCCGCCGCAATCGGACCTCCCGAGCCAGGTCTCGGAGTGCTTCGAGGCCCTGTATCGCTCGATGGCCCAGCGATCGCTCGCCTACTTCACGCGGCGGACCGCCGACCCCGAGGTCGCCCGCGACCTGTGGGCCGAGACGTGGGCGCGGGCGTACGCCTCCCGCGATCGCTTCCGCGGCTCCACGCGCGAGCAGCGCGAGGCGTGGGTGCTGGGCATCGGCCGCAAGGTCCTCGCCGGGCACTACCGCCGCGGCGCCGTCGAGCGCCGCGCGATCGAGCGCCTCCAGCTCGAGCGTCTCGACCTCGACGACCACGGCCTCGACCGGCTCGAGCGCGTCGCCGGCCGGCGGGCGCTGCGCCACGAGATCGCCGTGGCGCTGGCGATGCTGCCGGCGCTGCAGGCCGAGGCGCTGCGCCTGCGCGTGGTCCACGGCCTGCCCTACGAGGAGGTCGCGCGGCGCTCGCGCGTGACCGCTCAGGTCGCCCGCGCGCGGGTGTCGCGCGCGC
>DASZVK010000312.1:0-3681 GCA_035547175.1 Solirubrobacteraceae bacterium | reverse complement strand
AGCGTGGGGATCGCCCCGGTGCGCGAGAACACCACCGCCTCCCACGCGAGCTCCTCCGGGAGCCGCCGCAGCGCGCGCAGGAACAGCCGCAGCGCGCCGCGCTCCTCGACGTCGACGGCGGCGATGCGCAGCGGCGCGCCGGCCGGCCGCTGCGTCCGCCGGACGGGATCGGCGGCGGGCAGCACCGTCCGGTACTCGCCGCCGACGAGCCGGCGCATGAGCTCGGCGGTGGCCTCGAAGCTCGCGATCCGCGCGTCGAGGCGTCCGAAGACGAGCTGGACGAGCCGCCGCGCCAGCTGCGAGGCGACGACGCGCTCGGTCGGGGCGTGGAACGTGCCGACGTTGAGCGCCGGCGAGCTGCGCAGCGCCGCGCTCGCCACGCTCGGCGCCCACGGGTCGTGGACGTGGCAGAGGTCGAAGCCGACCCGCTCGAAGGCCCGCTCGATCGCCCGCGTGACGTCGACCGGGAGCGCGCGGCCGCGGCCGGTCGTGAACGGGCCGAGCTGCTCGCCGATCGCGAGGACGGGAGCCCCGCCCGCCTCATCCGCCCCGCCGCTCGCGCCGAGCAGCGCCGCGCCGTCGCCGCTCGCGTCGCGCAGCAGCCGCGCCGTGCGCCGCACCGCGTCGGGCGACGTCGACGGCGCCAGGATCGCGACGCGGTGCCCGCGGGCGGTCAGGCGCTCGGCGACGCGCGCGATCGCGCGGTTGACCTCGTGCCCGGACTCCCAGGCGTAGGGGGTCACCTGCGCGATCGCCAGGCGCTCGGCGGGCTCCGGCATCCGGCTGGTGCGCCGGTGGCGCTACGCCTTGGTCGCGCGCCCGCGCGCCGGGGCCTTCGCGGCGGGCTTGGCGGCGGCCTTCGCCGCCGACCCACGGCCTGCGGCCGCGGGCGCCCGTCCCTTCGGCCGCGTGCCCGGCTTGCCGGCGTACCTGGCGATGAAGCGCTCGGTCTCCTGGCGCGCCTGATCGTCGGGGCGCTGGTTGTGCGGCGACTTCATCAGGTACGAGCTGGGGCCGTCGAGCTGGCCGCCGATGCCGTGGTTGAGCGCGAGCTTGCAGCAGCGCACGGCGTCGATCACGATGCCGGCCGAGTTCGGCGAGTCCCACACCTCGAGCTTCATCTCGACGTTGAGCGGCACGTCGCCGAACGCCTGGCCCTCGACGCGGATGTGCGCCCACTTGCGGTCGGTCAGCCACGGCACGTAGTCCGACGGCCCGATGTAGACGTCGTCGGCCGGCAGCGTGTGGCCCATGATCGACGTCACCGCATTGGTCTTGGAGATCTTCTTGGACTCCAGGCGCTCGCGCTCGAGCATGTTGTAGAAGTCCATGTTGCCGCCGACGTTGAGCTGCGACGTGCGCAGCATCTTCACGCCGCGGTCGTGGAACAGGCGCGCGAGCGTGCGGTGGACGATCGTCGCGCCGACCTGCGACTTGATGTCGTCGCCGACGATCGGCAGGCCCGCGCGCTTGAAGCGGTTGTTCCAGTACGGCTCGCGGGCGATGAAGACCGGGATGCAGTTCACGAAGCCGCAGCCGGCCTCGAGGATCTGCTCGACGTACCACTTGGTCGCGTCCTCGGAGCCGACCGGCAGGTAGGAGACGACGACGTCGGTGTGCGTGTCGCGCAGGATCTGGACGATGTCGGCGGTCTCGCCGGGCGCCTTGACGATCTTCTGCTTGAGGTACTTGCCGAGGCCGTCGTGCGTCATGCCGCGGTAGACGGGGACGCCGAGCTTGCGCGGCACCTTGGCGAACTTGATCGTGTTGTTCGGGTCCGCCCAGATCGCCTCGCCGAGGTCCTTGCCGACCTTGGTCCTGTTGATGTCGAAGGCGCACGTGAACTCGATGTCGCTGACGTGGTAGCCGCCGAGGTCGACGTGCATCAGCCCCGGGACCTGCTCGCCCACGTGGGCGTCCTTGTAGTACTCGACGCCCTGGACGAAGGCCGACGCGCAGTTGCCGACGCCGATGATCGCGACGCGCACCTTGTCCGTCTGGTAGCGGGCCGCGCCGTTGCTGGACCGCCCGTTGAGGGTCGAGGCGCCGTTGCCGTTCGTGCTCAAAGCTCTCGTGCTCCTTGGTGGAAGAGTCGAAGTATGTACTTGGCGTGCCTCGCCGTGTTACACCGCGGTCAGCGCCGAGCGCACGTGGAAGATGCGCTGGAGCGTCGTCACCACGCCCAGGGCGGCCAGCACGTAGACCGAGGGCGCGAGCAGCTCGAAGTGCCCAAGTGAAGCACCTCTCGCGAACACCAGCCCGATCGACAGGATGACGACCCGGACCGCTCGCTGACCGAGCCCGACCTTGCAGTCCACGCCGAGCGCCTCCGCCCGCGCGCGTGTGTAGCTCACCATCAGCGATGCGAGGACGGCCAACACGGTAGCGGCCACCGCGAGCTTCATGTGGCGCTCGGCGAAGTACGCGCCGACGGCGGCCAGCACGATCCCCTCCTCGATGCGGTCGAGCGTCGAGTCCAGGAAGGCGCCGAACGGCGTCCCCTTGCCGCTCATCCGCGAGTAGCGGCCGTCGAGCGTGTCGCAGACCGAGCCGACGATGAACGCGATCCCGCCGAGGAAGAAGTACCGCTCCCAGACCAGCACGGCGGCGCCCACGCACAGCACGAAGCCCGTCAGCGAGATCGCGTTCGGCGTCAGGCGCGACTCGATCAGCGCGTCGCGCACGAGCGCGCGCCGCTCCGCGGGCGTCAGCCGGGCCATCAGGTCGGCTGGGCGGTGCCGCTCGGCCGGCTCGCGCCGAAGGTCCACACCGCGGGCCGCGCGCGGGCGAGCCAGCGCGCGGTCAGCGCGCCGGCGCCCGCCGTGCAGGCGCCGAGGAAGGCGTCGGCCAGGAAGTGGTTCGCCGTGGCGACGATCACGAAGACGACGAGCAGCGGGTAGACGGCCCAGAAGGCGCGCACGACCGGGTTGCGGACGAGCCTCGCGAGCGGGACCCCGATCATCAGCGCGAAGCAGACGTGCATCGACGGCACGGCAGCGTAGGGGTTGAACAGCGCGTCGACGGTGTGGTTGTCGTGGCTGACGCCGAAGAAGTCCGAGACGGCGTCGACGAAGCCCCACTCCGGGAACATGCGCGGCGGCGCCGTCGGGAAGACGACGTAGCCGACCAGCGCGATCGTCCAGGCGACGAGGAACATGTTGCGCACGAAGTAGAAGCTGCGGTTGTGGCGCAGGTAGATGTAGACGAGCGCGCCCAGCGTGATCGACGTCTGCGCGTTGACGTAGGCCCAGCTCGCGGCGTCGATCAGCGGCTTGGAGCTCATCGCCCAGCTCTGGATCGCGGGCTCGACGAAGACGTGCATGCCGCGCTCGATGTCGATCAGGTCGCGCGCGTGCTGGAAGGCCGCCCCCGCCGCGCCGGGCGCGTCGGCCCCGCCCCGGACGAGCCGGTAGACGTTGTAGGCGACGACGAAGAGCAACACCTGTCGCGCCAGGTCGAGCGGCCCGTGCGGCAGGAGTCGCGCCTGGAATGCACGGAGGCGCGATGCCATGGCACTTCGATCCTACCCCGGATCGCGGCCTGCGAGGCGCGCCGGATCGGCGGGCGCCCGCACGCCCGCGCTCAGGCCGTCAGGAAGGCGGCGACCGCGTCGATCACCGACGGGTCGTCGAGCCACGGCCAGTGCCCGGCGCCGGGCACGACGCGGACCTCGGCGGGCCC
>DASZVK010000311.1:0-7082 GCA_035547175.1 Solirubrobacteraceae bacterium | reverse complement strand
GAAGGCGACCTCGCCGCCGTCCTCGTCGCGCACGCGCACGTCGAGGCCCGCGGGCTCGTCGCCGAGCGCCGCGCCGACGTCGAACGAGGGCCGCTGCGCGGGCGCCAGCGCCGCGGCGCGCTTGAGCTCCAGGTCGTGGAGGATCTCGTCGAACTCGATCAGCATCTGCTCACAGCTCCTCGTCGGCGACGGCGGCTAGGGCCGACGTCTTGGCGTACTCGGTCACGCGTCCCTCGAAGAAGTTCTGCTCCTTGCGGACGTCCATCAGCTCGGCCAGCCACGGCAGCGGGTTCTCCAGGCCGCCGTGCAGCGGCTCCAGCCCGACGCCCTCCAGGCGCCGGTCGGCGATGTAGTCGATGTACTGCGAGAAGTCCTCGCGCGAGAGGCCGACGCCCTCGACCGGCAGGCAGTCGGCGATGAACTCCTGCTCGAGGCGCACGGCCTCGCGCATCAGCTCGCGCAGCTCGTCGCGCAGCGCCGGCGTCCAGACGTGCGGGTTCTCCAGCGAGAGCTCCAGCAGCAGCCGGCGGAAGAGCTCGATGTGGTTGGACTCGTCGCGCAGCGTGTAGCGGAACATCGTCCCGATGCCCGGCAGCTTCCCCTGGCGGTAGAGCGAGAGGATCATCCCGAAGAGCCCGTAGAACTGGGTGCCCTCCATGCACTGGCCGAAGACGAACATGTTCTTGGCCAGCAGCGCGATCGCCTCGGGGTCGGCCATGTCGAGGTCGCGGCGCAGCTCGTGCGAGGTGCGCGTGACGAACGCGTTCTTGGCGACGATCGTCGGGATGTCGTCGAACATCGCCTCGCACTCGTGCGGGTCGATCCCGAGCGAGGAGATCATGTACAGCAGCGAGTCGGCGTGGATGTTCTCCTCGTGGGCGTGGCGGCCGAGCACGAGCTTGAGCTCCGACGCCGTGATCAGCTCGCGGACGACGTGGAGGATGTTGTCGCCGACGATCCCCTCGGCGGCCGAGAAGTAGCCGACGCCCATCCGCACGATCCAGCGGTCGATGTCCGAGAGGGCGTCCGCCGAGCGCCACTGCTCGATGTCCTTGGCCATCTGGACGTCCTCGGGCTCCCAGTGGTTGGCCTTCATCGTCCGGTAGAGCTCGTAGGCCCAGCCGTAGCGCAGCGGCAGCAGGTTGAAGGTCATCGTCTCGCGGCCGCCGACGACGCGCTTGGCCGCGAGCGCCGCCTCCGCCTTGTCCTGGTCGAGGACGAAGGTCCTGTCTCCCAGCGTGTAGGTCTTCTGCATTTCCGCTTCCTCTTCGTGTCGAGCGGAGGAAGGAGCCCAGCGCCGCGAAGATCGGGCGGCGCCGATTGGGTTGTCCTTCTTCCGAGGACGTGCCAACGACGGAGGGGGCCAGGCGACCGGGCTCGTCCCCTGCGAGGGGGCTTCACCGTTGCGGGACAGCGCCGGGCTCTCACCGGACTTCGCTGATCCTCCCGTCCCCCGGTATCCCGGGGAGGGCCAAGGTAGGGCAGGCGGCGGACGGATCCGGTGCGCCGTTTGATCCCGCCTACGGGATGCCGACGAACGCCTCGACGGCGCTGGCGAGGGAGTCGGCGACGGCGGCGAGCGCGACGTACCTCGGTGCCGACGCGATGGACACCCATCGCGCAGAGCTCCTCCAACCACCTGCCGAGATCACTGCCGTCGACGCTCGTCGCCGTGTCCGATCCTCTCATCCGCCGGCAGCGAGCAGGGCACGTGGTTTGCCGCACCCCGTCTCGTAGAGACGGCCCTTCTGCGCCGATGGCCGCTCCCGTACGGTCGCTGTCAGAGCGGAGTCGAAGGACCGGTGCGATGAGCAGGACGGACACACGCGGACGGATGACTCGTCGCGCCGTCGTCGCGGCGCTCGTGCTCGCGCTGGCCGCCGCGATCGCTGGGCTGGGCTCGATCGGCGCCGCGTCCGCGGCGGACGACCCCGTTGCAGCCGTCGTGGCCGACTACCGCGCACGGATCCCCAAGCTGATGGCACAAGAGGGCATACCCGGCCTCGCCGTCGCCCTCGTCGGCAGGGACCGGCCGTTGTGGGTGCAGGGCTTCGGCCATGTCGACGGCGGCGACTCCCCGTCCGTGGACGCTCACACGATCTTCAGCGTCCAGTCGATGTCGAAGCTGTTCACGGCGACGGCGGTCATGCGAGAGGTCGCGGCCGGGCGCCTGGACCTCGACACGCCGATCACGACCTACCTGCCCGGCTTCACCGTCCACAGCGCGTTCGAGGAGCACCCGGAAAGGAAGATCACGCTCCGGATGCTCCTCAGCCACACGGCCGGCTTCCCGCACGAGGCGCCGATCGGCAACAACAACGACCTCCGGCCCGGCAGCTTCGACGCGCACGTCCGCAGCATTTCCGAGACCTGGCTGCGCTTCCCGGTGGGCAGCGGCTATGCCTACTCCAACCTGGGCATCGACCTCGCCGGCTACATCCTCGAGCGCGTCGAGGGCAGGCCGTTCGCACAGGTGATGAGCGCGTCCCTGCTCGCGCCGCTCGGCATGCGCGACAGCACCTTCGACCGCGCGGCGATCCGCGCGCGCACCGACCGCGCCGTGGGGCACCTGCACCCGTACCCGCAGCCGCCGGTCGACGTGCCGATGACCGCGGCCGGCGGGCTCTACGCCAGCGCCGCCGACCTGGCCCGCTTCCTGCGCTTCCAGCTCGACGGCGGCTCGATCGACGGCCGGGTCGTCCTCGGGTCGAAGTGGCTGCACGAGATGCAGGAGGTCCCAAGCGGAGCGGACGCCGGATACGCGCTGGGCGTCGTCCGTCATCGCTGGAACCGCTGGGAGCAGCGACCGGACCTCTTCGAGCACGGCGGTGGTGGCTTCGGGTTCCTCTCCGACCTGTGGTGGCTGCCTCAAGTCGGCATCGGAGTCGCGATCCTGACCAACTCCCAAGACCACGACCTGCAGAACGTCCTGGCGCTGTCGATCCTCACCGACCTCGTCGGCGCGCCCGGCGTCTATCGCGACCGGCTGCTCGCGTTGCCGTCGCGGTCGCCTGCCGACGATCCGGACCTGTCGTACGCGCCTCCGGCCGGGATGGCGCGCCTCGCCGCCGCGGCCGCCATGGCCCCGACGGGTGACGAGGCCGCGCGCTGGGCGAGCTACGCCGGCGCCTACCGGCAGCCCGCATGGGGCTACATCTCCCCAACCGGCTCGCCGGACCGGTTCGTCGTCCGCGGGAGCGTTCCGTACTTCGATGCCCGTGACTCCGAGGACGAGCCGCTCGTCCGCCACCGCCTCGCCGAGGTCGAGCCGGGCCTCTTCCTCGCCGACGACGGCGAGACGCTCGACCTCCGAGGGCGTGCGCCGACCTGGCGCAACCTCCGCCTTGTCCGCGTCTCGGGCGGTCCCGCCGCGTGGCAATGGACGATCCTCGCGGCGGCGGCGCTCATCGCCCTCGCGTGGCTGGCGGTTGCGCCGGTGCGGGCAGTTCGGCGCCCGCGCGGTTCACGGCCCTCGGCGAGTGGCGGGACGTGGCGCGTGCGGGGCGCCACGGCGATCGCGATCGCGACCGCGCTGGCCACACTCGCGACCGTGGTCCTCCTGGCCTCGATGCCCGGGCTCGTCGACTCCGGGTACCTGGGTGGGCTCGATCTCTCCCTGCCCGCATGGCTGGGCGTGCATCTGCCGCTGGCCGTGACCGTCCTCGGCGCGTCGACGGTCGTGCTCGCCGCCTCCGGCCGGATCGGTCGGTGGTGGTCGTCGGCGGTGACGCTCGAGTACGGGGTCCTGGCCGTCGCCACGACGGCGCTCGTGGTGCTGCTCGCCGGGTGGCACCTCATCGCGTAGGCCTTCGTCCGGGGACGGTCACCTTCTCGCCCCAGGTCGCGGCGCTGCCGGTCTCGTCGGCCTCGTGGATCGCGATGTGGGCCATGCCGGCTCGGTGCGGCTTCATGCCAGCGCCACTTGCCGGGCACCCGGTCCCCGGGCCGGATGACCTCGATCGCGCCGCCGCGACGCTGGCACAGGCCGACGCCCTCGGTTACGAAGATCGTCTGGCCGAGGGGATACGCGTGCCAGGCGGTCCGCGCGCCGGGCGCGAAGTGCACGAACGCCCCCTGCGCCTGGCCCGGCGCGGGAGCCGCGACGATCGGGTCGAGGTAGACGGCGCCGGTGCACCAGTTGGCCGGGCCGATCATGGTGTCGAGGCAGCAGGTTGAGGGTCATATTGGGTTGTCCTTCTTCCGAGGACGTGCCAACGACGGAGGGGTCAGGCGACCGGGCTCGTCCCCTGCGAGGGGCTTCACCGTTGCAAGACAGCGCCGGGCTCTCACCGGACTTCGCTGATCCTCCCGTCCCCCGGTATTCCGGGGAGGGCCAAGCCAGGGCAGGCGGCGGACGGATCGCTCAGCAGCAGCCGCAGGCCTCGCCGCGCCAGCTCTCGCGGCCCTCCCTGGCCGCGACGGCGCCGATCAGCAGCGCGACGATCGGGTCCAGCCACCACCAGCCGGCGAGCGCGTTGCCGCCGAGGCCGGCCAGCAGCGCGACCGACAGGTAGGCGCAGAGCACGTTCTGGCGGCTCTCGCTCCTGGTCGCCGGCGAGCCCAGCGCCGCGGCGACGCGACCCTTGGCGACCGCCAGCGGGGGCATCGTCGCGGCGGTCAGCGCGGCCAGGCCGATCCCGAGCGGGCTCGCATCCGGGCGATCGCCGGCGGCGAGGCCGTACGCCGCCTCGACCATCACGTAAGCCGCTAGCGCGTAGAACGACAGCGCGACGAGCCGCTGCGAGCAGCGCTCGGCCGCGGGCGAGCCCCGGCGCGCGCCGGACAGCAGCCACAGCACCACGAGCCCGGCGGCGGCCTCGATCACCGAGTCGGCGCCGAAGCCGACGAGCGCGATCGAGCCCGCGCTCGCGCCGGCGACCACGGCGACGGCCGCCTCGACGGCGTGCCAGCCGACGCCCAGCCACGCCAGCCGCCGTCCTCGGCGCATGAGCCGCTCGCGCTCGGCGCCGTGGGCGCCGGCGATCGCCGCCGTCGCGCCCGGCGCGATCACCGGCAGGTCGAGCGAGGCGCTCATGCCGCCGCCGCGCGGTCGGCCGGCAGCACGGCGCCGAGCAGCGCACTGCCCGCCTCGGTCAGCGCGTACATGACCATCTTGCCCTCGCGCCGCGAGCGCACCAGCCCGGCGGCGCGCAGCTGGCGCACGTGGTGGGAGACGAGCTTGTCGGAGCGCTCGCAGACCCAGGAGAGATCGCAGACGCACAGCTCGCCGCCGTCGCGCAGGGCGAACGCGACGGCCAGTCGGGTGGGGTCGCCCAGCGCCTTGGCCGCCGCGGCCGCGGCGTCGAGCGCGTCCTGTCCGGGCCGCGCGCGGCGCAGCGCCTCGGCGCGCGGGAGGTCGAGGCACAGGAGGTCGCACGTGTCGGCGGTCATACCGACAATCTAACGGATGTGAGGATGTATCGGCGGCGGGCCGCCCCCGCCCGCCGTGTCTCAGAGCAGCCCCTCGGACAGCGCCGTCGGCGAGCCGAAGCGGTGCGCGGTGACGGCGACGGCCTGCTCGCGCAGGAAGGCCATCAGCTCGACGCGGCCCGCCTCGACGACCGGCTGGGCGTAGAGCGCGAGGTCGACGCGCCCGTCGCTCGCGGCGGCGAACGCGCGGCGGTCGCCGCCGATCAGGCGCACCCGCCCCGGCGGCGCGCCCGCCAGCCAGCGCCGCCAGGCCGCCTCGTCCTGCACGACGTGGTCGACGCCGAGCTCGCCCAGCAGGTCGGCGCAGGCGGGCGGCAGCGGCGCCGCGACCGAGACGCGCAGCGGCGCCCCGGCGAGGATCCCGGCGGCGACGACGCGCAGCAGCAGGGCGAGGTGGCCGCCCTCGAAGCGGACGCACACGGGCACCGGCAGGTGGCGCAGCACGTTGCGCTCGGCGAGCAGGCCGCTGACGTCGCGCGGGGTGCCGAGCTCGTCGCGCCACGCGGCGGCGTCCGATCCCGCCGCGCGCTCGAGCAAGGCGAGCCCGGCCTCGTCGAGCCCGGCGCGGCGGGCGCCGTCGAGCAGCCGCCGGACGGCCGCGCCGACCGGCGCGAGCGCGGTTGCCGTCGCCGTCTCCCAGTCGCAGAGCCCGA
This sequence comes from Solirubrobacteraceae bacterium, assembly GCA_035547175.1. Lineage (GTDB taxonomy): Bacteria > Actinomycetota > Thermoleophilia > Solirubrobacterales > Solirubrobacteraceae > BP-464. The sequence continues at coordinate 999 of DASZVK010000311.1, read as the reverse complement.
TCAGGTAGCTCGGCCCGCCGGCCTTCGCCCCGGCGCCGACCGCCGACCGCTTCCAGCCGCCGAACGGCTGGCGGCGCACGATCGCGCCGGTGATGCCGCGGTTGACGTAGACGTTGCCGGCCTGCACCGCGCCGAGCCAGCGCTCCAGCTCGGCGCGCTCGAGCGAGTGCAGGCCCGCGGTCAGGCCGTAGTCGACCTCGTTCTGGATCGCGATCGCCTCGTCGAGGTCGCGCGCGGCGATCAGGCCGAGGATGGGCCCGAAGCACTCGGTCAGGTGGAACTCCGAGCCGCGCCGGACGCCGGCCTTGACGCCGGGCGACCACAGGCGGCCGGCGTCGTCGAGGCGGCGCGGCGCCACCAGCCACGACTCGCCCGGCGAGAGCTCGGTCAGCGCGCGGGCGAGCTTGCCGGCCGCCGGCTCGATCAGCGGGCCCATCTGCGCCGTCGGGTCCGACGGCAGGCCGACCCGCAGCGACGTGACCGCGTCGACGAGCTGGTCGCGGAAGCGGTCGGAGGTCGCGACCGAGCCGACGAGGATCGCCAGCGAGGCCGCCGAGCACTTCTGCCCGGCGTGCCCGAAGGCCGACTGCACGAGGTCGCGGACGGCGAGGTCGAGGTCCGCGTGCGGCGTGATCACGATCGCGTTCTTGCCGCTGGTCTCCGCCAGCAGCTGCAGGTCGGGCCGCAGCGAGCGGAACAGCCGCGCGGTCTCGAACGCGCCGGTCAGCACGAGGCGGTCGACGGCGGGGTGCGAGACGAGCCGCCGGCCGAGCTCGCCCTCGTCGACGTGCACCAGGCGCAGGACGTCGGCCGGCACGCCCGCCCGCCACAGCGCGTCGACCATCACCGACCCGCAGCGCCGCGCCTGCGTCGCCGGCTTGACGATCACGGCCGAGCCGGCGGCCAGCGCCGCGGCCGTCGAGCCCGTCGGGATCGCGACGGGGAAGTTCCACGGCGGCGTGACGACGGTCAGGCGCACCGGCCGCGCCCGCGCGCCGT
>DASZVK010000310.1:0-2310 GCA_035547175.1 Solirubrobacteraceae bacterium | reverse complement strand
CCGCTGATCTGCGGCCCGGCGGAGATCGTCTCCTGGAAGGCGTAGTAGCCGGCGCGCTCGAGCGTCACCTGCGGCGTCGGGAACGAGCCGTTGCCGCGCGCCGCGATCGTCCCCGACCAGTACGGCATGCCGGCGCACCTGATCGCCGCGCGGCTCGCGAACGGCCCCCAGAGCGCGACTCCGATGGTGACGCTGGAGCGGCCGATGCCGCCGACGGTGACGGTGTCCCGGATCGCGCCGCCGGGCGCGGTCGCCTGCGCGCTCGCGTGCGTCGCGAGGCGCGGCGTCGCGTGCACGTCGTCGCGCACGATCGTCGCGGCGGCCGGCTGGGCGAAGGGCACCGCGAGCCGCTGCCCGTTCCTCCGCGCGGCCGGCGCGCTGGGCGCGAGCACCCGCAGCCGGGGGGCGGCGAGCGGCTCCGTGCGGACGCGGAGACGGAGAGCGGTCGCCATCGGCGTGAGTCGCAGGCGCGCCACGCCGGCGGCGTTCGTCGTCACCGTCGCCGGCACACCGTCCGTGCCGGCGGCCGCGAGGGTAAGCCGTACGGACCGCACGGGCTTCCCGTGCGCCGAGAGGACGCGGATCGTCGCGGTCGCGGGCCGGCCGACGACGAGCGCCGAGGGCAGCCGCGCCGCCACGCGGTACGGGCCGTGGTAGCGGGCGGAGTCGCGCGCCACCTGCCGGTAGACCGCGGCGACGCCGTGGCCGACCGCGGCCGGGTCGGTCTCGCCCGGCCGGGCGTCGCCCATCAGCGCGTGGACGTAGAGCATCACCGCCGCCTGCCGCGCCGGGTCGTCGCTGCGGCCGTAGCGCCAGATCGCATAGGCGATCCGCCGCTCCCGCTCGAGCGGGACGCGGACGCCGTCGCGGTTCCGCAGCACGCCCGCCTGCGGCCGGTACCGGTAGGAGCGCGACGCGTACCAGTAGCGCAGGTCGAGGCAGAACGCCTTCGGCGCGCCCGGCACGCGGTAGTCGCCGAACCAGCGCAGCCCGTAGCGGTACGAGGCGTAGAAGCCGGCGCCGGTCGTGCCGCAGCTGTCGCGGCCGCCGTGCGCGCAGGGATCGTGCGGGTCGGGCGGCGAGCCGGCGTGCGCGGCCGCCGGGAACGCCAGGCACGCGGCCGCCGCGAGAATCGAGAGGCGGCGCGCGGTCACCGCACGCTCACCTCGGCTCGCATGCCGCGGGCGAGCAGCGGCGCCGGGTCGACGGCCGCGCCGCCGGCGCGCACCTCGAAGTGCAGGTTCGGCCCGGTCGCGTCGCCCGTCGCGCCGACCCGGCCGACGAGCGCGCCCGCCGCGACGTGCTCGCCGAGCCGGACGGCGATCGTCTCGAGGTGCGCGTAGAGCGTCCGGATCCCGCCGCCGTCGGCAAGCGTGACGAGGACTCCCCAGCCGTCGCGCGGCCCGCTCCACACGACGCGCCCGGAGGCCGCGGCCGTCACCGGCGTGCCCGCGGGGGCGGGGAAGTCGACGCCGGCGTGGAAGCGGTCGCCGCGCGGCCCGAACCGATCGCCGAGCGGAGCGTCGACCGGCCGGCGCAGCCGGAGCGGCGGCGCAACCGTCGGCTCGCGCAGGGCCGCAAGCGTCTGCGGCCCGATCGCGCCGTCGACGCGCAGTGCGCGCGCCCGCTGGAACCGGCGGACGGCGCCTGCAAGATGGGGGCCGAAGTCGCCGTCGAAAGCGCCGGACGGGAAACCGTCCCAGGCGAGCTCGAACTGCGCCTCGGCGACGTCCCAGCCGCGGTCGCCGGGACGGAGGACGCGCAGCCCGAGCGTGTGCCGGGCGAACGGACCGAGCGCACGGCGCGTCTCCGGCCCGGCGATCCCGTCCACGACGAGGCTGTCCCGCGCCTGCAGGCGCCGCACCGCCGCGCGCGTCAGCGGCCCCGCCACGCCGTCGACGGCTCCCGCGTAGACGCCCTTGCGGAGAAGGGCGACCTGAAGCGCCGCCACCGCCGGCGTACCCGCCGCGTCCGCCCCCACAACCGGCCACACCAGCAGCAGCAGCGCCGAGAGCGCTGCCACCTGCCGATAGACCACGACCCGGCTCGTCTTCGCGCTCTCGGGCCGCGCCCCTTCTTTTCGGTCATCCTGGGCCGGCCACGCCTCCGGCGATGCGGTCGACCAGGGCGGCGGCGGCCTCGAGGCCCGCCGCGATCCGGTCGCGACCTGGCTGGCCGAGCACGACGCCGGTGATCGCCGTCGGCTTGCCGCCGATCCGCCGGATCGCGCGGAAGGCGAAGCAGCCGCCGGCCGCGCCGTCCGAGCCGGTCTTCACGCCGACGAACCCGTCGAGCCCGAGCAGCGTGTCG
>DASZVK010000309.1:0-5984 GCA_035547175.1 Solirubrobacteraceae bacterium | reverse complement strand
AACCCGCTGTCGCTGGAGAGCATCCCCGACCTGCAGGCCGAGGTGCGCGAGCTCGCGCGCCGGCGCGACGCGGTGATCCTGGCGCACAACTACCAGGTGCCCGAGATCCAGGACGTGGCCGACTACGTCGGCGACTCGCTGGGCCTCTCGCGGCAGGCGGCCCAGGCCGACGCGTCGGTGATCGCCTTCTGCGGCGTGCACTTCATGGCCGAGACGGCGTCGATCCTCTCGCCCGAGAAGACGGTCCTGATCCCCGACGTGGAGGCTGGCTGCTCGCTGGCGGACTCGATCACCGCCGAGCAGCTGCGCGCCTGGCAGGAGCAGCACCCCGGCGCCGTGACGGTCATGTACGTCAACACGACCGCCGACGTCAAGGCGCTGACCGACTACTGCGTCACCTCGTCCAACGCGGTCGCCGTCGTGCGCCACATCCTCGACACCAACGGCGAGGACACCGAGATCCTGTTCGGGCCGGACATGTTCCTCGGCGCCTTCGTGGAGAAGACGCTGGGCATCCACATGCACGTCTGGGACGGCGAGTGCCACGTGCATGCGGGCATCCGCCCCGACGACATCTCGCGCGTGCGCGCCGAGCACCCGGGCGCCGACTTCCTCATCCACCCCGAGTGCGGCTGCTCGACGTCGGTGATGGAGTACGTCGCCTCCGGAGACGTCGACGCCGAGGGCGTGCACATGCTCTCGACCGGCGGGATGCTGACGTTCGCGCGCGAGGCCGAGCGCAGCCGGCCCGGCTCGACCGTGATCATGGCCACCGAGACGGGGATGCTCTACCCGCTCCAGCAGGCGGCGCCCGACGTCGAGTTCATCGCCGCCAACGAGCGCGCGGCGTGCCGCTTCATGAAGATGATCACGCTGCCCAAGCTGCGCGACTGCCTGCGCGACATGACCGGCGAGGTCCGCGTGCCGGACGAGGTCGCGCAGCGCGCCCGCCTGCCGATCGAGCGCATGGTCTCGATCTCGGCGTAGCGCGCCGCGCTCGCGCCGACCGCGAGCGCGGCGCTCGCGCTCAGGCCGTCGTCAGCGGCGTCTCCGTCGGCGACGGCATCGCCTCGTGGCGCACGCTGAGCTCGTGCACGACGCGCTCGGTGCTCGCCTCGTGGATCACCAGGCCGATCGCCGCCAGGCCGGCCAGCGCCGCCCCGCTCGCGAACGACCACCACTTGAGGTCGCCGCCCTCGAAGACGAGCGACTCGACCACCGTCCATGCGCCGAGGAGCGCGATCAGGCCGTCGAGGCCGCGCTGGGCCATGCTCTCGCGGATCGCGTCGGCGAGCGCCACGACGATCATCGCGGCGCCTCCTCCGAGGAACAGCCACTGCAGCGTGTCGCCGGTCCAGACCTGGCTGGCGACCACGAGGAACCCTGCGAGGAACAGGAGGGCCAGCCGCGAGATGAAGTGCGTACGCATGTGCGCATCTCCTTTCATCGTTTCGGCGGGCGGGCCGGAGGACGGTCGCCTCCGGCGACAGTCCGCTCATTCGTTGCTCGTACAACGAGATTGTATCGCGCCGAGGCGCCGGATGGAAAGGGCGCGAGCCCTCTCGGCGGGGGCTAGGGCCGCTCCAGCAGGCCGGCCGCGGCGTCCGCGCGCGCCATCTCGCGCACGCGGAAGTGGACCTTCTTGCCGGTCGCCGTCATCGGCAGCGCGTCGACGAAGCGATAGGCGCGTGGGCGCTTGTAGGGGGCGAGCATCGGGTGCCCGGCGCAGTGCGCCTCGCAGGCGGCGGCGTCGAGCGCCGGGTCGGCGCGCACGACGTAGGCGACGACGAGCTCGCCCCAGCGCTCGTCGGGCACGCCAACGACGGCGCTGTCGGCGACGTCCGGGTGCTCGTTGAGCACGCCCTCGACCTGAACCGGGTGCACGTTCTCGCCGCCGGAGATGATCATGTCGTCCTTGCGGCCGACGATCGTCACGTACTCGTCCTCATCCCACGTCGCCAGGTCGCCGATGTAGAGCCAGCCGTCGCGGAAGCGGGCCTCCTGCTCGCCGGGCTGGTTGACGTAGGCGTAGCCGGACTTGACCGAGCGCACCGCGACCTCGCCGACCTCGACGCCGTCCTTGGCGACGAGATCGTGCCCACCCACCCCGGCCGGGCGGTCGTGGTGGATGCGCACGACGGCGACGTCGTCGTCGGTGCACGCGCGGCCCGCCGAGCCGGCGTGCTCGGGCAGGTCGGCCGGGCGCAGGAACGTGTTCCAGAACGCCTCGGTCGTGCCGTAGCCGTTGAAGATCCGCGGCGTCAGCAGCTCCTGGTAGCGCAGGCAGGCCTCGCGGTCCAGCGGCGCGCCCATGGTCACGATCCCGCGCAGGCTGGCGAGGTCGCGCGGGCGCTGCGCCTGCTCCGCGGCCAGCATCGCCAGGTTCGTCGGCGCGCCGACCAGGAACGTGAGCCGGTGCTCGGCGACCCAGTCGAGCACGGTCGCCGCGTCGAAGGCGCGCATCGAGACGGCCTCGGCGCCGCAGTAGAAGACGGGGTTGGGGCCGCCCGAGTACAGCCCGCCGCGGTGGAACCACGGCGTCATGTTGAGCGTCCGGTCCTCGGGCGAGAGCGGGAAGTGCATGATCACGTCGTGGGCCGAGAGCACCTCGACGAGGCTGTTGAGCGAGACGCCCTTGGGCATCCCCGTCGTGCCCGACGTGTACAGGCGCGTCGTCTCGTCGTAGACGGTCGCGTCCTCGGACGGCGTCGGGCACGGGCCGTCGCAGGCCAGCAGCGTCGCGAACGCGATCGTCCCCTCCGGCGCCGCGACGCCGTCCCGCCCGCCCTCGGCGTCGACCACGACCAGCAGCGGCGGGCGGTGGGCGGCGAGCTCGAGCGCGCCGCGGGCGGTCCGCTCGAGCGCGCGGTCGTAGACGTAGGCGCGCGGCGCGCTGTCGTCGAGTACGTGCGCCGTCTCGCCGGGCGAGAGGCGGAAGTTGACCGGCGCCGCGATCGCCCCGAGGCGCTGCGCGGCGAGCCACAGCAGCGCGAACTCGGGCCCGTTGAGGAGCTGCATCGCGACGACGTCGCCGGCGCCGACGCCCGCCTGCGCGAGGCCGGCGCCGAGGCGCCCGGCGTCCTCCCACAGCTCGGCGTACGTCCAGCGCCGCCCGCTCGCCGGGTCGTGCAGCGCGTGGCGGCGCGCGTAGCGGTGGGCGTTGCGCTCGACGCCCGCCAGGTAGGTGAAGTGGCGCTCGAAGACCGCCCGGAAGGCGCTCGCGTCGTAGCGGTAGGCAGGGCCGGTCGCGGCCATGCGGCCACGATAGACCTCAGCTCTCGCCCAGCCAGGTGAGCACGGCGAGCACGCGCCGGTGGTCGTGCTCGGCGGGCGGCAGGCCGAGCTTGAAGAAGACGTTGGAGATGTGCTTCTCGACCGCGCCCTGGCTGACGACGAGCGCCTCGGCGATGCCGGCGTTCGAGCGGCCCTCGGCCATCAGCGCCAGCACCTCGCGCTCGCGCGGGGTCAGCTCGTCGAGCCGCCCGCCGCCGCCGCCGAGCAGCTGCGCGACGGCCTCGGGGTCCATCGCCGTGCCGCCCTCGGCCACGCGGCGCACGGCGTCGACGAAGTCGCGCACGTCGGAGACGCGGTCCTTGAGCAGGTAGCCGACCGCCCCGCGCCCGTCGGACAGCAGCTCGGCCGCGTAGGTGCGCTCGACGTACTGGGAGAGGATCAGCACCGGCAGGCCGGGATGGCGCTCGCGCAGCGTCAGCGCGGTGCGCAGGCCCTCGTCGCGGAAGCCGGGCGGCAGGCGCACGTCGATCACGCAGACGTCGGGCGGCTGGGCGTCGACGGCGGCCTCCAGCGACGGGCCGTCCTCGACGGCGGCGGCGACCTCGAAGCCGTGGTCGGCGAGCAGGCGGACGATGCCGTCACGCAGCAGCGCGAGGTCCTCGGCGATCATCACCCGCATGGCAGCTCCGCTCGCAGCACGGTCGGCCCGCCCTCGGGGCTGGCGAGGTCCAGGCGCCCGTCGAGCGCCTCGATGCGCCGCCGCAGCCCCAGCAGCCCGTCGCCCTCGGCGTCGGCGCCGCCGGTCCCGTCGTCGCGCACCTCGACCTCCAGGCGCGGGCCTAGGCGCGTGACGCGCACGCTCGCGCTGGTCGCGTCGCTGTGCTTGGCGACGTTGGTCAGCGCCTCGGCGACGACGAAGTAGGCGGCCGTCTCGATCGCCGCGTCGGGCCGCTCGGGCACGTCGACGCTGACGGCGACCGGGATCCGCGTGCGCAGCACGAGCGCGCGGACGGCCTCGTCGAGGCCGCGGTCGGCCAGCAGCGGCGGCCGGATCCCCCGCGCGAGGTCGCGCAGCTCGGAGTTGGCCCGCTTGGCCTCGTCGCGCGCGCGGGCCACGAGCTCGCGGGCGGCGTCGGCGTCGCCCGCGGCGAGCTTCTCCTCGGCGATGCCGAGGTCGAGCGCGAGCGCGACGAGCCGCGCCTGCGCACCGTCGTGCAGGTCGCGCTCGATGCGCTCGAGGTCGGCCGCGGCGGTGCTGACGGCGCCGGCGCGCGTCTCGGTGAGCGTCTCGACGCGCGCCTCGAGCTCCTTCTCGCGGCTCGGCGCCAGCAGCCAGCGCGCCATCGCGCCGGTGCCGGCGGCGACGCCGCGCACGAGCAGCAGGCCGACCGGGAGCGCGACGATCCCGATCGCGAAGCAGATCCACGAGCGGCCGGCCGTGTTGACCGCGAAGCCGACGTACTCGTAGTCGTTCCCGGTCCAGCGCCACCAGATCGGCAGCGTGATCCCGCCCAGCGCCCACACGGGCAGGCAGGCGATCACAAGCTGCACGGTGCCGATCGGCAGCCCGAGGATCGCCCAGCCGAGATCGCGCCACGTCTGCCCGTCGCCGAGCAGGGCCTTGAGCCGCGACCACGCCGAGCCGGTCAGCCTGCGGTAGCGCGACGGCCACGGCGCGCCGTCGAGCAGCGCGGCGGCGTAGCGGGCCGCCGCCGCGATCCCGCGGGTCCCGCCGATCGTGGCCGCCGCAAGCGGGACCCCGATCCAGACGATCAGCGTCGACAGGCTGACCGACCAGCCCGTGACGACCCAGGTGAACGCGGCCACCCCGATCGGGAAGCCGAGCACCAGGTAGGCCCAGTCGAGCGCGAGACGGCGCAGGGTGCGCATGGACGGCACGGTACGAGGGCGGCACGGCGAGCGCCAGAGGGCTGTCCGGCGATCCGCGCCGGGGGTTTTCCCCCGCCTGGCACGCCCCCGCCTGCGCGGCGCCACCAGCGGCGCCTTCCACTGCGGGGTGGGCCGACTCGACCAGGACTATCCGGGGAAAGTCGGCCCACCGGCCTGGAGGAGGGCCCGAAGCGTTCGCACGACCGTCGGCGCGTCGGTCGTGAGCTGGCGCCAGGTGATCTGCAGATGGCGGTAGCCCGCGGCGGTCAGCGTCGCCGCCCGGAGCCGATCGGCCTCGAAGCTGCGGCGGTCCTGGTGGTAGCGCCAGCTGTCGAGCTCGACCGAGACCTGCTCGCGGCGCCACAGCGCGTCGATCTGCCACTCCTCGCCGGCTCCGAAGGTCATCCAGACGTTGGTCTCCGGCTCGGGGAGCCCGGCCCGCCGGATGAGCGCGAGGAACACGCGCTCCAGCTCCGACTTGGTCGCCTTCGGCTCGTGTGCGAGCACGCGCGCCAGCTTGCCGCTTCCCCGGTGCCCATTGCCGCGAGCGATCACGGACTCCAACGCGACCGCGTCCACGAGCCGCTGTTGCAGCGCACGTCCGACCGCCGACTCCAGGTCACCGGGGGCGAGGACCGCACCCAGGTCGAGCAGCGTGCGGGCGACCGAGGTCGTCGGGATCGACCGGTGGATCGCGACGTCCTCGGACGTCAGCCCACGCGTGCGATGCACCTTCAGCCCCGGCTGCGGGCCTCGGCTGCGTCGCGCCGTGACGTGGATCCTCGGTGACGAGCCGGGTCGGAAGCCCCACAGCGCCGCCGCGTCCTGATGGCTGAGCACGGCCTCGGGACCACACGCCA
>DASZVK010000308.1:0-2136 GCA_035547175.1 Solirubrobacteraceae bacterium | reverse complement strand
GCTGGAGTCGGTGCTGCGACCCGAGCGCGACGTCGAGTACGTCCCGCCGACCGGCGTCACGCGCCTGATCCGCTACCGCGCCCGCGTCTGGTCGCCCGTCGGCGCGCTGCTCTACGGGCCGCTGGTGCGCGGCGGCCTGCGCGGCGCCCACCACGCGCGGCGGCTGCAGACCGGCAACGTGCGCACCTATGCGCTCTACCTGCTGGCGCTGATCGCCGTGCTGCTCGCCCTCGTCCGCACGGGCGCGCTCGGATGAGCGCTCCCGCGGCCGTCGCGCAACTGGCGGGCGTCGCGCTCGCGCCGCTGCTCCCCGGCACCGTGCAGACCGCCAAGGCGCGCCTGCAGGGACGCACCGGCGCCTCGCCGCTGCAGCCCTATCGCGAGCTGCGGCGCCTGTGGGGCAAGAGCGCCGTCGACCCGCTCGGCGCCGGGCTCGTCTACCGCGTCGCGCCGGCGGTCGTCGCCGCCTGCATGCTGCTCGCGCTCGCGCTGGTCCCGGTCGCCGGCCGCTCGGGCCCGTGGGGGCTCGGCAACGACGCCCTCGTGCTCGTCGCGCTGCTGGCGCTGGCGCGCTTCGCGCTCGCCGCGGCGGCGTGGGACACCGGCTCGGGCTTCGCGCTGATGGGCGCCGGGCGCGACCTCGCGCTGGCCGCGTTCGGAGAGGCGCTGCTGGCGCTGGCGCTGCTCGTCGCGGCGCTGCAGGCCGGTCCGACCCACTCGACCGACCTCGTCGCGATGGCGGGCGCCGCCGCCGGCCTGCACGTCTGGGGCGAGCCGGGCCACTGGTGCGGCGCGATCGCCTTCGCGCTCGTCGTCTCACTCGAGACCGGCCGCCAGCCGATCGACAACCCCGACACGCACCTCGAGCTGACGATGATCCACGAGGGTCCGCTGCTGGAGTACTCCGGACGCGACCTCGCCTTCCTGCACTGGGCGTCGGCCGCCCGCCACTGGGTCGTGCTGGTGCTGTCGGCCGAGCTGTTCCTGCCTCACGGCGGCTCGTTCGTCGCGCGCCTGGGCGCCACCGTCGCCTGGGTCGCCGTCCTCTGCGCGGCGCTCGCGCTGGTCGAGACGGTCCAGGCGAAGATGCGGATCATGCGCGTCCCGCGGCTGCTCGCCGTGGGGGCGGTCGTCGCACTGGCGGGCGTGGCGACGACGATCGCGGGGATCGGCGCGTGAGCGCGTGGCTGGTCACGACGATGCTCGTGCTCGGCCTCGCCGTGCTCGTCGTGCGACGCCGCTCGGCGGCGATCCTGCTGCTCGCTGCGCAGTCGCTCGCGCTCGGCGCCGGCGCCGTCCAGGTGGCCGCGGGCGAGTCGACCGGCTTCGTCGTCGCGGGCGCCGTGCTGCTGGCCAAGGCGGTCGTGCTGCCGGCGCTGCTGCTGGCGCTGACCGCGCGCACGCGCGAGCCGCAGCCGGTGCTGCCGGTCGCCGGGCCGATGGCGCGCCTGGCCGGGGGAGGGGCCGCGGCGCTGCTGGCGACCGTGCTCGTCCCGCCGCTCGGGCTCGGCGACGCCCACACCGAGCGGATCGCGGTCGCGATCGTCCTCGTCGGGATCGCGATCGTCGTCGCCCGGCGCCCGGCGCTGCTCCAGCTCGTCGGGCTGGTCGTCGCCGAGAACGGCCTGTCGCTGCTGGCCGTCTCGGTCCCCGGCGGGCTGCCCTACGTCGTCGACCTCGGCGCGCTGATCGACCTCGTGCTCGTCGTCACCGTCGCCGCGGCGTTCGCCCACCGCATACACGGCGAGCTGGGGACCGGCGACACCGAGCTGCTGCGGGGCCTGCGTGACTGACCTCGTCCCGGCGCTCGCCGTCGCCGGTCCCGCCGTCGCGCTCGCCGGGGCGGTGCTCGTGCTGCTCGCGCGCACGCCGCGCCAGACCGACCTCGTCGCGGCCGCCGTCGCGCTGCCGGTCGCGGCCGTCGCCGGGCTGCTGGCGGCGATCGCGCTGTCGCGCGGCGTCGACGCGCCGCTGCGTGGCGGCTGGCGCCTGGTCGACCCGGCGTCGGGCGCGTTCCTCGCGGTGATCGCGGTCGTCGGGTGCTGCAGCGTGCTCGTCTCGCCGAGCTACCTGCGCACGTCCAAGCGCAGCTGGCTCTCGGCGCGCGGCTCGCGTGCGCTCTACTACTGCGCGCTG
>DASZVK010000307.1:0-1879 GCA_035547175.1 Solirubrobacteraceae bacterium | reverse complement strand
CGAGGCCGTCGAGGCCCAGCTCGGCGAGCAGCGTCGCCGGCGCCTCGTCACCGGCGCGCTCGGCGAGCAGGTAGTCGCCCGGGTGCTGGAGCAGCAGCGCGACGCGACCGGCGGCGCGCACGCGACCGCGGGTCGGCTCGTCGAGCCCGGCGGCGCAGCGCAGCAGGGTCGACTTGCCCGCGCCGTTGCGGCCCATCAGCGCGACGCGCTCGCCGGCCGCGAACGCGAGGTCGACGCCGCGCAGCACGGCGGCGCCGTTGCGGCGCTCGAGCCAGACGCCCTGCAGCGCGAGCGCCGGCGCGGGCGCCTTGCCGCCGCGGTTGGGCCGCCATGTCCGCCGTATGCGCGGCTCTGGCGGCCCGGTGGAGACGGCCTCGCGGGGATCGGACGGCTCGGGCAGCAGGCCGCGCGAGCGCAGCGCCGCGCGCGTCGCCTTGACGCCGACCGGCGACGGCTCGATCCCGAGCGCCGCGGCCAGGCGCGCGCTCGGCGTCTGCAGCGCGGGCGCGGCGGCCGCGGCCCAGCGCAGGAAGCCGGCCGGGTCGGCGTCGCAGGCCACGGCTCCCGCGTCGAGCGCAACGACGCGGTCGGCGGCGGCCAGGCAGCGCTCGAGGCGGTGCTCGGCCAGCACGACGGCGGTGCCCCACTCCTCGTTGAGGCGCCGCAGCAGCCAGACGAGCTCGTCGCCGGCGACCGGGTCGAGCTGCGAGGTCGGCTCGTCGAGGAGCACGATCCGCGGCCGGCCGGCGAGCGCCGCGCCGAGCGCGACGCGCTGCAGCTCGCCGCCCGATAGCTCGGGCACGGCGCGGTCGAGCAGGCCTTCGATGCCCAGCGCCAGCGCCACCTCCTCGACGCCGCGCGCGATCGCGGCGGGCCCCCAGCCACGGTTCTCCAGCGGGAAGGCCAGCTCGGCGCGCACGGTCCCCATCACGGTCTGCGTCTCGGGGTCCTGGAAGAGCACGCCGACGCCGGTCGTCAGCTCGCCGACCGGGTGCTCGCGCGTGTCGAGCCCGGCGATGGTGACGCGGCCCGCGAACGTGCCGCCGTCGAAGCGCGGCACGAGCCCGCAGGCGGCGCGCAGGAGCGTCGACTTCCCCGACGCGGACGGGCCGGCGAGGACGACGAACTCGCCCTCGTGGACGGTCAGCGTCACGCCGTCGAGCGCCGGGGCGGGCGCGTCCGGATAGGAGAACGTCACGGCCTCGAACGTCAGCATCGGCCGGGCCTCCGCACGACTCCGCGACGCTCGGCGAACGGCGCCAGCGCGACGGCGACGACGGCGCAGGCCGCCGCGATCGCTGCGGCGCTCGCGCCGACGTGCAGCGTCGGGTAGGCGTGCCAGGCGAACGTGCCCGTGACGCCGGCCCAGGTCGCGAGCGCGACCAGCCCCAGGGTCGAGGCGAGGAACGCGGCGTCGTGGCGCGACCACGGCTCGCGCACGCCCGCGGCGGGGCGTGCCACCCCGTACCCGCGCACCTCCAGCGTCGCCGCGACGTCGAGCGCCCGGTCCAGCGCCCCCGACGCGACGGCGCCCATCAGCGCCATGCGGCTGGCGGGGCGCGCCCGGCAGCGCTGCGCGTCGGCCAGGCGCCGCCCGTCGCGCGCGAGCACGGGCACGAGGCGCGTGGCGAGCGTCGCGGTCAGCGCGCTGCGAAAGCCCGCGCGGCGGAACAGGCGCAGCACGCGGTCGGGGTCGACCGCGGCGGCGTAGAGGCCGACCGCGAGCGTGATCGCGAGGATCCGGACGCCCTGGACGAGCCCGTAGACCATCGCCTCGAAGGTCAGGTCGACCTGGCCGAACGGGGGCACCTCGCCGAAGCGCAGGACCACCGTGAGACCCTGACGGGCGACGAACGGGTTGACGATCGCCCAGGCGACG
>DASZVK010000306.1:0-2357 GCA_035547175.1 Solirubrobacteraceae bacterium | reverse complement strand
TCGTCGGGCTGCTCGTCGCCCGCCAGCAGCAGGGCCGGCGCGGCCAGCCCGTCCGCGTCGGCGGCGGCGCCGCCGACGAGCGTGATCGAGCGCACCCGCTCGGGCGCACGCAGCGTGACGTGCCGGGCCACCGCGGGGTCGCCGACGACGTGCGCGTCGCGGGCGCCGACGGCGTCGAGGACCGCGATCGCGTCGTCGGCGAGGTCGCCCACGAAGCCGACGCGCGCCTCCCAGCGCACGGCCTCGTAGCCCGCCCGGACGAGCAGCCGCGGGTCGATCGCGTCGACGCCCGCCCCCGGCCCGCCGACGAGCAGGACGACGGGCCCGCCGCCCTCGCGCACGACCCGCAGCCCGCGGACGATCAGCTCGTCGCGCGGCGGGCCGCCGGAGCCGTCGAGCTCCGAGCGTCGCAGCGGCGGAAAGCCGACGGCCTTGCGCAGGACCGGGATCGCGGCCATGGCGGCACCATAGCATAATCTCCATAAATTTGATGGGTTTTATGGTCTATCGATCGAGCTCTGTCGCAGCCGGGCTCGCGCCATGCGCGCGTCCGAGGCCGGCTCGCGATAGGCTCGCCGCGACATAGGGTCGGTGGACAGGGAAGCCGGTGCGAATCCGGCGCGGACCCGCCACTGTGACCGGAAGCGCCTCGCCGCACGATGCCACTGGAGCGCCCCGCGCCCCGGGAAGGCGCGGCGAGGAGAGACCCGGAAGCCAGGAGACCTCCCTCCGGCCGCAGCCGACGAAGCCCTCGCGGAAAGGGGTGGCTCCTTGCGCATTCGACCGGCCGGCGCTCTCGCCGGCATCCTGACCATCGCGGCCCTCGCGCCGCCGCTCGCCCAAGCGGACCCGGCGAGGGTGACCGTGCGCGTGCTCGGCGTGAGCCACTCGCTCGTGCGCACGACCGTGACGACCACGACGACCGCGGTCACCGAGGACGGCCACAGCTGCTCGGGCACGAGCGACGGCGGAGCTCTCGACCGGGCCGTCGGCCACGGCGACTGGGCCGCGTCGTGGGACACCGGGTTCGGCGCGCTCGTGCTGGGCTCCGTCTTCGGCGAGACGCATCCGTTCGGCTCGGGCGCGTACTGGTCGATCTACCGCAACGGCGTCCCGACGTCGGGTGGCATCTGCCAGAGCGAGCTCGCCGCCGGCGACGACCTGCTGGTCTATGCGGCCTGCGACACGTTCACGCCCGTTCCCGGGACCGCGTGCTGGGGCGAGCCGCTGACGATCACCTCGGCGCCGAGCACGATCACGGCGGGCAGGCCGTTCACGGTGCACGTCGTCGAGTCGACCACCGACCAGGCCACGTTCCAGACGACGGTCCTCCCGTCGGCCGGTGCGACCGTGACCGCGGGGTCGGCCACCGCCACCACGGACGCCGCCGGCGACGCGACGCTCGTCGTCGCCGACCGCGGCGCGATCTCGATCAAGGCGAGCAAGGGCAACCGCGCCTACGATCTGCGCCCGGCGTGCTCGACCAACGGCGACGACGGCAAGTGCGGCACCTCCGCCCCCGCCCCCCGGCGCACGGCCCCGTCGACGAGGCTCGCGGGCATCGCCGACCGGCACCGCTACGCGAAGGGCAAGGGCCCGCGCCAGCTGTCGGGCACCGTCTCGGCCTCTGCGGGGGTGCTGACGGTCGAGCTGCGGATCACCCGCAGCGATCACGGCCGCTGCTCGTACTTCAGCGGCAACAGCCTGAGGTTCCGGCCGATGCGGTGTGGCGCCGAGCACGGGTCGTGGTTCCGGATCGGCTCGGCCGGCAGCTGGAGGTACCTGCTGCCGTGGCGCCTGCCCAGCGGCCACTACGTCATCGACGTCAAGGCGATCGACCGCGCCCACAACAGCGACGACAAGCGGCGCCGTGGGACCAACCGCGCGATCATCACGGTCGCCTAGGAGCCGCGCCGCGGCCGCGCGACGGCTCGGGGCGGCGGCGATCGCCGCCGCCCTCGTCGCCGGCCTCGCCGCCTGCGGCGTCGGGGTCGGCGCGGGAGCCGACCAGCAGGTCGCGCTGCTCGTCACCCGCGACTTCGGACGGCAGTCGCTCGGCGGCGGCCAGCGCGTGGTGAAGGCGCCCCAGAGCGACACGGCGATGCGGCTGCTGACCCGCACCCACGAGGTGAGGACGCGCTTCGGCGGGGACTTCGTCTCGGCGATCGACGGCGCGTCGGCGGGAACGCGCGGCGGGCGGCCGGTCGACTGGTTCTTCTACCTCGACGGGTCGCTGGCGTCCAAGGGCGCGGGCTCGACGCGGCTGCGACCGGGCGACAGCGTCTGGTGGGACCTGCACGACTGGGGCTCGACGCCGGACGTCGGCGCCGTCGTCGGCTCGTTCCCGGAGCCGTTCG
>DASZVK010000305.1:0-2547 GCA_035547175.1 Solirubrobacteraceae bacterium | reverse complement strand
GCACGCGCTCCTCGCGCAGGGCGGTCGCCAGCGCCCGCTCGACGTCCTCCTGGACCGTGCGCCGGCCCGGCTGGCGCGCCCAGCCCGCGAAGCCGCCGCCGTCGTACTCGAGCACCAGCGCCGTCGTCACGGCGACATCCTCGCGCAGGCGGCGGTTGATCGCGCAACGACCGCCGCTAGCCTGCGGTCCCACATGCACGAGCTCCGCGCGCCCGCCCGCCCGCACTACAACTTCACGCTCGCGGTCCTCGTCATCGGAGGCGTCGCCTACTCGCTCGTGCAGTCGCTCGTCGTGCCGGCCCTGCCGGAGTTCGAGAAGCAGCTGCACGCGTCGACCTCCTCGGTGAGCTGGCTGTTCACCGCCTACCTGCTGAGCGCATCGGTCGCCACCCCGATCCTGGGCCGCCTGGGCGACATGTACGGCAAAGAGCACGTGCTCGTCTGGACGCTCGTCGGCCTCGCCGCGGGCAGCATCCTTTGCGCGCTCTCGACGTCGCTCGTCCCGATGATCGTCGGGCGCCTGATCCAGGGCGCCGGGGGCGGCATCTTCCCGCTCGCCTTCGGGATCATCCGCGACGAGTTCCCGCGCGCGAAGGTCGCGGGGGGCATCGGCTTCATGTCCTCGTTGCTCGGTGTCGGCGGCGGGCTCGGCCTCGTGCTCGCCGGACCGATCATGGACAACCTCGACTACCACTGGCTGTACTGGATCCCGTTGATCCCCACCGCCTTCGCCGCGCTGGCCACGTGGCGATGGGTGCCGGAGTCGCCGGTCAAGACGCCGGGTCGGATCAACTGGATAGGCGCCGCGCTGATGTCGGCCGGCCTGATCATCATCCTGGTCGTCATCACGCAGACCACTGACTGGGGTTGGGGCTCGGCCAGGACGCTCGGCGGCCTGACCCTCGGCCTCGCCATCCTCGCCGTGTGGATCGTCCAGGAGCTCTCGGTCGACGAGCCGCTGGTCGACATGCGGATCATGCGCATCCACGCCGTGTGGACGACCAACCTGGCCGCGCTACTCGTCGGCGTGGGCATGTACGCGTCTTTCGAGGTGATCCCCCAGTACGTCCAGGAGCCCGCCTCGACCGGCTACGGCTTCGGCGCCTCGCTGATCGGCTCGGGTCTGTTCCTGCTGCCGTGCACCGTCCTGATGGTCACCGTCGGCCAGTTCTCGGGCGCGTTTACGCGGCGGTTCGGCTCCAAGCAGCTGCTGGTGGCCGGCTGCGCGGCCAGCGCGGCCGCGTTCGTCCTGCTGCTGGCGGCGCGCTCGGAGCCCTGGCAGGTCTACCTGGCCGCCGGCCTGCTGGGCATCGGCACCGCCTTCGCCTTCGCCTCGCTGGGTAACCTGATCGTCGAGGCCGTCGACCAGCACCACACCGGCGTGGCGTCGGGCATGAACACGGTCATGCGGACGCTGGGCGGCGCCTTCGGCGCGCAGGTCTGCGCCACCTTCCTGTCCGGCGACCTGGTGGGCGGGCATCCCAGCAACCACGCGTTCGGGCTGAGCTTCCTGACGTGCACGATCGCCGTGGGCGGCGCCGTCGTGGCCGCACTGCTCGTCCCGTCCCGTAGCCGCGACGAGGAGCTGATCGCCCTCACCGACCCGGCCCACGAGCCCGAGCTCGAGGCGGCCTAGCGGTCGCGGCCTCGACCGGCGCGGCCGCCGCTCAGACCAGCTCGAGGAAGACCATCTCCGTCGCGTCGCTGCGACGGGGGCCCAGCTTGAGGATCCGCGTGTAGCCGCCCGAGCGAGCGGCGTAGCGCGGCGCGACCTCCTCGAAGAGCTTGTGCACCGTCGAGGCGTCCTGGTCGAGCGACGACAGGGCCTGCCGGCGCGCATGCAGGTCGCCGCGCTTGGCCAGCGTGATGAGCTTCTCGATCTCGGGCTTGACCGCCTTGGCCTTGGCCTCGGTCGTCTTGATGCGCTCGTGGTCGATGACCTCCTTGCAGAGGTTCTTCATCAGGGCCTTGCGGTGAGCCGTGTCGCGGCTCAGCTTGCCGCGGGTCTTCTGGTGGCGCATGGCGTCGGGGTGCTCCGTGTCCTAGTCGTCGCGCAGCGCGAGGCCGCGCGAGTGCAGCGTCTCGACGACCTCGTCGATCGACTTCTTGCCGAAGTTGGGGATCGCGGCGAGCTCGCCCTCGCTCTTGGTGATCAGGTCGCCGACGGTCTGGATGCCCGCGCGCTTGAGGCAGTTGTACGAGCGCACGCCCAGCTCGAGCTCCTCGATGAGGATGTCGTGCATCGGGCCGCCCGGCTGCGCGACCGCGCCGCCGCCGACCTGCGCCGGCCCGTGGCCGTTGCCGTCGAGCGCGGCGATGCCGCCGCCGATCGGGGCGATCTCCGCGTCGGTGAAGATCTTCAGGTGCGCGATCAGGATCTCGGCCGCCTCGCGCAGCGCGTCCTGCGGCTCGACCGAGCCGTCGGTCTCGATGTCGAGCGTGAGCTTGTCGTAGTCGGTGCGCTGGCCGACGCGCGCGGGCTCGACCGCGTAGGCGACGCGGCGGACCGGCGAGAAGATCGAGTCGATCGGGATCACGCCGATCGGC
>DASZVK010000304.1:0-3488 GCA_035547175.1 Solirubrobacteraceae bacterium | reverse complement strand
GGACGAGCTCGACGGCGACCGAGCTCGGCCCCGGTGCAGACGCGCGTCGCGCGAGCGCCTCGACGCGCACGAGCAGCTCGGCGAGGGCGAACGGCTTGGCCAGGTAGTCGTCGCCACCGGCGTGGAAGCCGCTGAGGCGATCGGGCAGCTCGGTGCGCGCGGTCAGGAACAGCACCGGCGTGGTGACGCCGCGGGCGCGCAGCGCCTGGCAGACGTCGCGGCCGTCGGCGTCGGGCAGGCCGACGTCGAGCACCAGCACGTCGGGCGCCTCGGCCGAGAAGGACGCGACCGCCTCGGCCCCGGACGCCGTCGCGCGGACGGTCCAGCCCTCGCGCTCGAGCGCGATCCGGAGGTGCCCGCGCAGCGCGTCGTCGTCCTCGCAGATGCCCGCCGTGGCCCGCATCGTGCTGATCGTAGGCCGCCGCGACGGGCCCGCGGACACGCGTTCAGGCTGCGTTCATGCGCTCGCGCGCACGCTGTCGCCGTGCTCGGGCTCGCCGTCGCCCACCCCGTGACCTACCTCCAGGCGGTCGTCCTCGGCCTGCTCCAGGGGGTGACCGAGCTGTTCCCGGTGTCGAGCCTCGGGCACAGCGTCCTGTTCCCGACGCTGTTCGGCTGGCACGGCGTCGTCCGCTCCCAGTCCGACCCCGAGTCGTTCTGGCTGGCGTTCGTCGTGATGCTGCACGTCGGCAGCGCGCTCGGGCTGCTGGCCTACTTCCGCCGCGACTGGGCGCGGATCGTCCGCGCTCTCCTGCACACGCTGCGGACGCGCCGCGTCGAGACCCCGACCGAGCGGCTGGCGTGGCTGATCGTCGCCGCGAGCATCCCGACCGGGCTGCTGGGCCTCGCGCTCGAGCATCCGGCGCGCGTGGCCCTCGCGAAGCCGGCGCTCGCGGCGGCCTTCCTGGTCGTCAACGGCGCCGTGCTGATCGTCGCGCAGCGCCTGCGTCGCCGGGCGGCGGCGCGGCCGATCGCGGCGCTGACCACGGGGCAGGCGGCGCTCGTCGGCGTCGCCCAGGCGGCCGCGCTGGTCCCGGGCATCAGCCGCGACGGCGTCTGCATGGCCGCCGGGCTGCGGCTCGGCCTCGACGAGCAGGACGCGGCGCGCTTCGCGTTCCTGCTCGCGACGCCGATCATCCTCGCCGCGGGCCTGTTCAAGCTCCCCGACCTGACGGGGCCGCTGGGGGACGGCGTGCGCGGCCCCGCCGCCGTCGCGGCCGCCTGCGCCGCGCTCGCCGCCGTCGCCTCGACCGCCCTGCTCGTGCGCTGGTTCGAGCGACGCAACCTCGTGCCGTTCGGGATCTACTGCATCGCCTTCGGGCTGGCGATGTGCGCGTACGTGGCGGCGACGTGATGGAGGGCCGGACGCCGCTACACTTGCCTGCGGCCGCGCACCTAGCGTGGCCATTTTCTCGCCGTGAAGACCTACGTAGCCACGCCCACCGAGCGCCAGCGCGACTGGCTCGTCGTCGACGCCACCGGCCAGACGCTGGGGCGCCTGGCGACGCGCATCGCCGACGCGCTGCGCGGCAAGCGCAAGCCCGAGTACACCCCGCACGTCGACACGGGCGACTTCGTGATCGTCGTCAACGCCGAGAAGATCTCGGTGTCGGGCAACAAGCTCACCGACAAGAAGTACTACCGGCACTCCGGCTACCCCGGGGGGCTGAAGGTGCGCACGCTCGCCGAGCAGCTCGAGCGGCGGCCCGAGGAGGTCATCCGGCACGCGGTCAAGGGGATGCTGCCCCGCAACCGCCTGGCCCGCAAGCAGCTGACCAAGCTCAAGGTCTACGCCGGGCCCGAGCACCCGCACGCCGCACAGAAGCCGACGCCGATGGAGCTGGACTAGCCGATGGCCGACGAGACGCCCGATCCCGACACCCCCGTCGAGGGCGCAGGCGAGCCGGAGCCCGAGGCGCCGGCCGCCGGCGCGGCCCCCGAGCCCGTCGCCGAGGAGCAGGTCGCCGAGCAGCCGGCCGTCGAGGCGGGGCCCGCCGGCGCCGAGACGCCCGCCGAGGAGCCCGTCGCCACGGCCCAGGAGGACGACGAGGAGCCCGCCGAGGCCCCGCGCGTCAAGCCCGAGATCCCGGGCGCCGACCTCGAGGTCGACCTCGTCTTCGAGGGCGAGGACCGCCGCGAGGACGAGTTCGGCGCCTACGGCGAGGAGGGCGAGGAGGAGCCGGCCGCGGCCGAGGACGACCTCGACGCGGTCGTCGTCGACGAGCCCGTCGCCGCCACGATCGACCTCGCCGCCGGCGCGCGCTACCGCGCGACCGGCAAGCGCAAGACCGCGGTCGCGCGCGTGATCCTCAAGCCGGGCAGCGGCGAGTACGTCATCAACGGCAAGCCGCTCGAGGCGTTCTTCCCGCGTCCCACCCTGCAGCGCCAGATCCGCCAGCCGCTCGAGGCGGTCGGCTACGAGGAGCGCATGGACGTCGTCGCGCGCATGCACGGCGGCGGCGTCAGCTCGCAGGCCGGGGCGCTGCGCCACGGCATCTCGCGCGCGCTGCTCGAGGCCGACCCGAACCTGCGCGGCGAGCTCAAGCGCCGCGGCTTCCTGACGCGCGACTCGCGCGTCAAGGAGCGCAAGAAGGCGGGCCTCAAGAAGGCCCGCAAGCGCCCGCAGTTCTCCAAGCGCTAGCGTCGCCCCAGCGATGGGGCGCAAGCTGTTCGGGACCGACGGGGTCCGAGGCGTCGTCGGCGAGGTCGTCACCGCCGACCTGGCGCTCGCGCTCGGCCGGGCGGCCGTCGACGAGCTGCGGCGCGACGGCGACGACGCGCCGCAGGTCCTCGTCGTCCGCGACACGCGCGAGTCGGGCGAGATGCTCGAGGCGGCGATCGCGGCCGGCATCGCCGAGGCGGGCGGCACGGTGCTGCTCGGCGGCGTGCTGCCGACGCCCGCGGCGCCGCTGCTGCTCGCGCGCTACGGCCTCGACGCCGCCGTCGTCCTCTCGGCGTCGCACAACCCCTACCGCGACAACGGCATCAAGTTCTTCGGCTCCGACGGGCGCAAGCTCTCCGACGCCGTCGAGCAGGCGATCGAGGAGCGCCTCGAGCGGCCGCCGCGGCGCGCCGCCGACGTCGGGCGCGACCGCGTCCTGCACGGGACGCTCGAGGACTACCTGCGCGCCCTGCACGAGCGCTTCGCCGGCCTCGACCTGGGCGGCCTCGACGTCGTGCTCGACTGCGCCAACGGCGCGACCTTCCGGGCGGCGCCGGAGATCTTCCGCCGCCTGGGCGCCACCGTGACGACGGTCGCCGACGCGCCCGACGGGCGCAACATCAACGACGGCGTCGGCTCGACGCACGTCGAGGCGCTGGCCGCCGCGGTCGCGCAGGGCGGCCACGACGTCGGCTTCGCCTTCGACGGCGACGGCGACCGCGTCCTCGCCGTCGACCGCAGCGGCGCCGTCGTCGACGGCGACGAGCTGCTCGCGCTGTCAGCGCTGCATCTGCACGGCGCGGGCCGGCTGACCGGGGGAGGGGTG
>DASZVK010000303.1:0-6487 GCA_035547175.1 Solirubrobacteraceae bacterium | reverse complement strand
GCATCGCGCTGATCGCGATCGGCGCCGCCTGGCTGGCGGTCGCCCGGCGCCGCGGCGGCGGCACGCTGCGGGTGGCGGGCCCGAGCGCCGCCGCGCGCTGACGGCGGCATACTGGCAGCCGCCGTGACCGCCCCCGCCGCGCCCCTCTCGCACGTCTGGCCGCTCGGAAGCCGAGTCGACGACGCCGGTCGCCTGCAGATCGGCGGCTGCGACGCGATCGAGCTCGCGCGCGAGTTCGGCACGCCCGCCTACGTGGTCGCCGAGGACGACCTGCGCGCCCGCGCGCGGCGCTTCGCCGACGCGTTCGGATCGCTGCACGCCGACAGCGAGCTGCTGTTCGCGTCCAAGGCGTTCCCCTGCACGGCCGTCTACCGCGTGCTCGCCGAGGAGGGGATCGGCTGCGACGTCGCCTCGGGCGGCGAGCTGGCCAGCGCGCTGCGGGCCGGCTTCGACCCGCAGCGGATCGTCGTCCACGGCAACGCCAAGTCCGAGGCCGAGCTGCGCATGGCGCTCGAGGCCGGGGCCGGCACGATCGTCGTCGACTCCGCCGACGAGCTCGACCGCCTGCTGGGGCTGGTCGACCGCCCGCAGCGCGTCTACCTGCGCGTGACGCCCAACGTGCGCGGCGAGACGCACGACGGCATCTCCACCGGCCAGGCCGACTCCAAGTTCGGCGTCGAGCTGGCCGACGCGCCGGCGCTGATCGAGCGCATCCGCGCCAGCGAGCTCCTCGACCTGCGCGGCCTGCACATGCACATCGGCTCGCAGCTGCGCGACCTCGCGCCGTTCCGCCACGCGATCGCCGCGGTCGCCGGGCTGGGCTCGTTCCCCGAGATCGACCTCGGCGGCGGCCTTGGCGTCGCCTACACGGCCGAGATGGACGTGCCGACGCCCGAGGAGTACGCGGCGGCGAAGGTCGGCGCCGTCCACCGGCACCTCGGCACCGACCTGCGGATCGTCGACGAGCCCGGCCGCGCGCTGGTGGCGAACTCGTGCGTGACGCTCTACACGGTGCAGACGGTCAAGCGCAACGTCTCGACGTGGGTCGCGGTCGACGGCGGCATGAGCGACAACCTGCGGCCGATGCTCTACGGCGCGCACTACGAGGCCCACGTCGCCGACCGCTTCGGCGGCGGCACGCCGTGCCACGTCGTCGGCAAGCACTGCGAGTCTTCGGACGTGATCGTCCGCGACGCGGAGCTGGCCGACCCGCGCGTGGGGGACGTGATCGTCACGCCGGCGACCGGCGCCTACGGCTTCTCGATGGCCAACAACTACAACGGCATCCCGCGGCCGCCCGTGATCTTCTGCCGCGACGGCGACGCGCGCGTGGTCGTGCGCCGCGAGACCTACGACGACCTGCTCGCGCGCGATGCCTGACGAGTTCGTCATCGGCCTGCTCGGCCACGGCACCGTCGGCTCGGCGTTCGCGCGGCTGCTCGAGGAGCGCGCCGCCGCCGTCGAGCACGTCACCGGCCTGCGGCCGCGGCTGGGCGGCGTGCTGACGCGCTCGCGCGGCGACTTCGAGGAGATCCTCGCCGGCTCGGACCTGATCGTCGAGGTGATGGGCGGGATCGAGCCCGCGCGCGACTACGTGCTGCGGGCGCTGGGCGCCGGCCGGCACGTCGTCACCGCCAACAAGCAGCTGCTGGCCAGCCACGGCGAGGAGCTGTGGGCGGCGGCCCGCGAGCACGGCGCGCAGCTGCGCTTCGAGGCCGCCGTCGCCGGCGTCGTGCCGGTCATCCGCGTGCTGCAGGAGTCGCTCGCCGGCGCCTACGTCGAGCGCGTGCACGGGATCGTCAACGGGACGACCAACTACATCCTCTCCGAGATGGCGCGCACCGGCGCGAGCTACGCGCAGGCGCTCGCCGAGGCCCAGCGGCTCGGCTACGCCGAGGCCGACCCGACCGACGACGTCTCCGGCGCCGACGCGGCGGCGAAGATGGCGATCGTCGCGCGGCTGGCGTTCGACACGCCCGTGCACCTCGACGACGTGCGCTACGAGGGCATCGAGCACATCACCTCCGACGACCTCGAGTACGCGCGCGACTTCGGCCTCGCGCTGAAGCTGATCGGCACGGCCGAGCGGGTCGGCGACGACGCCGTCAACGTCCGCGTGCACCCGGCGTTCCTCTACGCCGGCCACCCGCTGGCGAGCGTCGGCGGCCCGTACAACGCGGTCACGATCGAGTCGCCGTCGATCACCGAGATCACCCTGCAGGGCCCGGGCGCGGGCGGCCCGCAGACGGCCAGCGCGGTGCTCGGCGACGTGATCAGCGCGATGATCCCGCCGGCGCAGACGCCGCCGACGCGCGAGTCGCTGCGAATCGTCGCCGACGTCGAGTCGGCGTTCTACCTGCACATGGAGGTCGCCGACCGGCCCGGCGTGCTCGCCCAGGTCGCCGAGCTGCTGGGCCTGCAGGGGGCGTCGATCAAGTCGGTCGTGCAGAAGGGCCTGGGCGAGAACGCGCGCCTGGTGATGATCGTCCACCCGCTGCTGGAGTCGCACTTCTACGCCGCCGTCGAGCTGATCGGCGGGCTGGACTTCGTGCGCTCGGCGCCGCGCGCGATCCGCGTGATCGAGGAGCACTTCGAGTGACGGGCGGCGCCTGATGGCCGGGCTGATCGAGCGCTACCGCGAGCGGCTGCCGTTCGCGCCCGGCGACCCGGTCGTCTCGCTGCAGGAGGGCTCGACGCCGCTGGTGCCGGCGCCGCGCCTGTCCGAGCGCGTCGGCGCCGAGGTCTGGCTCAAGGTCGAGGGCGCCAACCCGACCGGCTCGTTCAAGGACCGCGGCATGACCTGCGCGGTCAGCGCCGCCGTGCGCGAGGGGGCCGAGGCCGTGATCTGCGCCTCGACGGGCAACACCGCGGCGTCGCTGGCGGCCTACGCGGCGCGCGCCGGGCTGCGCGGCGCGGTGATCGTCCCCGAGGGCAAGATCGCCACCGGCAAGCTCGCCCAGGCGCTGATGCACGGCGCCCGGGTGATCGCGCTGCGCGGCAACTTCGACGAGGCGCTGGCGCTCGTGCGCAAGCTCGCGCAGACGCACCCGATCGCGCTCGTCAACTCGGTCAACGAGTTCCGCATCGAGGGCCAGAAGACGGCCGCCTTCGAGCTCGCGGAGGAGCTCGATGAGCTCGACGCGCTGTGCATCCCGGTCGGCAACGCGGGCAACATCACGGCCTACTGGCGCGGCTTCCGCGAGGTCGGGCTGGCGCCGCGGATGTACGGCTTCCAGGCGTCCGGCGCGGCGCCGCTGGTGCTCGGCCACCCCGTCGAGCACCCCGAGACGGTGGCCAGCGCGATCCGCATCGGCAACCCGGCGCGCTGGGAGCAGGCGATGGACGCGATGACCTCCTCGGGCGGCGCCGTGCGCGCCGTCGACGACGAGCGGATCCTCGCCGCGTGGCGGTTCCTCGCCGCCGAGGAGGGCGTCTTCTGCGAGCCGGCCAGCGCCGCGTCGGTGGCGGGCCTGCTCGAGCACGGCGCCGGCGACGCGCGGCGGATCGCGTGCGTGCTGACCGGCCACGGGCTCAAGGACCCGCGCACGGCGCTCGACCACGCGGGCGCGGTCGTGCCGTGCGAGCCGGAGCTGGCCGCGGTCGAGCAAGCGGTGCTCGGCTGAGCGGGTCCTGCCGCCGCTGACGGCCGACCCGCCGCCTACGGCGGCGTGTGCCCGCGGTCGCCCGTGTGCGATCCCACACGCCGCTCCCTGCGTCCTTGTCAGCGACGACAATCCCTCGCTCCGTGCGCAGGATGCTCGATCTGCCGCTGGCGGCCGCGCTGCTGACCGTCGTGCTGTGGTCGTCGGCGTTCGTCGGCATCCGCGCGGCAGGCGAGGACCTCGGCGGCGGCGAGCTTTCGCTCCTGCGCCTGACGGTCGGCAGCGTCGCGCTGGGGGCGACGATGCTCGTGCGCCGCACGCCCCTGCCGGCGCGCCGCGACCTGCCGGCGCTCGTCGCGCTCGGCGTGATCTGGTTCGGCGTCTACAACGTCGTCCTCAACGAGGGCGAGCGCCGCGTCGACGCGGGCACCGCGGCGATGATCACGAACGTCGGCCCGGTGCTGATCGCGCTGCTCGCCGGCGTCGTGCTGCGCGAGGGCTTCCCGCGATCGCTGCTGGGCGGCTGCGCGATCGCCTTCGGCGGCGTCGTCGTGATCGGCGTCGCCACCTCCGAGCACGGCGTCGGCGCGAGCTGGGGCGTCGCGCTCTGCCTGCTGGCCGCGATCGCCTACGCGGTCGCCGTCGTCGTCCAGAAGCCGCTGCTGGGGCGGTCGTCGGGGCTCGCCGTGACGTGGGCGGCGTGCACGGTCGGCGCGATCGCCTGCCTGCCGTTCGCCGGCGGGCTCGTCGACCAGCTCGGCCGCGCGAGCGCGGGGCACGTCGCCTGGGCGGTCTACCTCGGCGCCGTCCCGACCGCGATCGGCTTCTCGACGTGGGCCTACGCGCTGGCGCGCACCAGCGCCGGGCGGATGGGCGCCACGACCTACCTCGTGCCGCCGCTGGCCGTCCTGCTGGGCTGGGCGATCCTCGGCGAGGCGCCGCCGGCGCTCGCGCTCGCCGGCGGCGCGCTGTGCCTGCTCGGCGTCGTCGTCACGCGGCAGGGCCTGCGGGTGCTTCGCCGTCCCAGTAGTCCAGGGGCTCGGGCCTGAAGATCACGCCGGCGAAGTTGAGCTTGCCGCTGCGCGGGTAGAAGCAGTAGTCGTCCGGCACGCGGGTGCCGAAGACCAGGTACGTCATCCCGCGCCCGCCGGCCCGCAGCGCGTGGGCGACCCCCTGCCCGGGCGGTCGCCAGAGCACGTCGCCGGGGCGCAGCGGATGGGTCTCGTCATCGAGCAGCGCCTGGCCGTCGCCGTCGAGGACGACGAAGGCCTCCTCCTCGGCCGAGTGCCAGTGCTGCGGGCAGCTCAGCTCGCCGGGCGCGAGCGTGGCGTGGTGGAGGCCGGCCCTGGCCGAGCCGGCCTCCTCGGCGAGGCGGCGGTGCGACTCGCGGTAGCCGGGGCGGTCGCTGCGGCGCTCGGTCGCGCGCGCCAGCGAGGACGAGTGCGGCGCCGGGCCGTCCTGTGGCTCGGGCAGCTCGAGCGGCCCGGCGAGCGTCTCGGCCTCGAACGGGTCGGGGCCGTCGGACGGGATCCAGTGCGGCCCCATCCACCAGGCCCGCGCGCGCGGCAGCCAGGTCATGCCGGTGTCGCTGCCGGTGCCGAAGGCGAGCACCTCCATGCCCTGCGCGCCGGCGACGATCGTGTGCGCGGCGCCGCGTGCGAGGTGCACGAGGCAGTCGCCGGCGCTCACCCGGTAGGTGCGGCCGTCCTGCCAGCTCAGCCCGTCGCCGGCGAGCACGAAGAAGTGCTCCTCCTCGTCGGCGTGGACGTGGACGGGCATCGCGCGCTCGCCCGGGCCGAGCCGGTAGAGGCTCAGGCCGCAGCGGTGCGCCCCGGCGGCGGGGCCGACCCTGACCCGGCGGCCGCGCAGCTCGGGGCCGGGCAGCTGCCGCTCGTCGAGGTCTGCGAGGTTGACGACGTTCGGATGGGCCATGCCGTCATCCTGCCCGCTCGCCGCTCTCGCCGCCCCGCTAGGGTCGCCGCGATGCCGCGCAGCGTGCTCGTCCGCGTCCCCGCCTCCTCGGCGAACCTCGGCCCCGGCTTCGACAGCCTCGCCTGCGCGCTGGCGATCCACATGGAGCTCGAGGTCGCCGAGACGGGCGCCTTCGCGGTCGAGACCGAGCTGCCGATCGCGACCGGCCGGCGCAACCTCGCCGTGCGCGGCTTCGAGCGGCTGCTGTCGCCGGAGGCGTTCTCGTTCCGGATCCGCTCGGAGATCCCGCTCAGCGGCGGGCTGGGGACCAGCGCCGCGGCCTACGTGGCCGGCCTGCTCGCCGCCGACGCGCTGCTGGGCGCCGGCGGCGACCTGCTCGGCCCGGCCGCCGAGCTGGAGGGCCACCCGGACAACGTCGCCGCGGCGCTGCACGGCGGCTTCGTCGTCTGCGCGGAGGGCCGCGTCGCGCGCTTCGACCCGCCGGCCGGCCTGGAGGCCGTGCTCGTCGTGCCCGCCGAGCCGGTGCGCACCGCCGACGCGCGCGCCGCGCTGCCCGCCGAGGTTCCGCTCGCCGACGCCGCGTTCAACGCCGCCCATAGCGCGCTGCTCGTGCTCGGCCTCGCGCGCGGCGACCTCGATCTCGTCGCCGCCGGGCTCGACGACCGCCTGCACCAGCCCTACCGGGCGCGCCTGTACCCGCGCTCGGCGGACCTGCTCGCGCGCGCCCGCGGGCTCGGCGCGCTCGGCGCGACGATCTCCGGCGCCGGGCCGACCGTGCTCGTCTGGACGCGCGCGGAGGCGACCGGCGCGGTCGTCGCCGCGCTGGAGGCCGAGGCGCGGGGCTGGGCGCAGGTCGTGCGCGCGCCGTTCGAGCCGCGCGGCGCGGCCGTCGTCGAGCGGCGCTGACGTGGCCCGCAGAGGCGGGCCCGGCGCCTGGCCGGGCCCGCCTCTGT
>DASZVK010000302.1:0-10469 GCA_035547175.1 Solirubrobacteraceae bacterium | reverse complement strand
GCCGCCGGCCGTGCGCGGCCTCGCCGCCTTCGCGCGGCGCGCCGGCGCGCACGCGGAGCCCGGCGCCAACGTCGTCGCCGTCCCCAGCGACCGCGGCTGGCTGACCCTGCACGCCTCGCTGCCCGACGCCTCCGGCGGCCGCGTGGCGGTCGTGGTCGAGGCGGCGGCGAGCCGCCTGTCGGCGCTGCTGCGCCTCGAGGTCTGCGGCGCCAGCGAGCGCGAGCGCGAGGTCGCGACGATGCTGGCCCGCGGGATGGGCACGACGGAGATCGCGCAGGCGCTCGTCGTCTCCCCGCACACGGTGGCCGACCACGTCAAGAGCCTGTTCGACAAGCTCGGCGTCTCCTCGCGCCAGGAGCTCGTCGCGCGCGTCTTCCTCGAGGAGTACCTGCCCGAGGTCGTCGACGGCACGCCGATCGCGTCGAGCGGTCGCTTCGAGGAACGGCTCAGCGCGTCGTGACCCGCCGCTAGACGCCGTCGCGGCCGCGCGCCGCCGCCGTGCCCGGCGACGCGAGGCGCAGCCCGCGCGGCGTCAGCATCCGCTGGGCGAGCACGAGCAGGCCGTCGACCGCGAGCGCGAGGACGGCGACGCAGATCGCGCCGCCGAGCACGCCCGACAGGCGGTAGCTGGTCTCGTTGGCGATCACGTCGCCGAGGCCGCCGCTGTAGCCGGTCAGCGCCGTGATCGTCGCGGTGGCGATCACCAGCAGCGTCGCCGTGCGCAGCCCGGCGAACAGCAGCGGCAGCGCGAGCGGGAGCTCGACCTTGCGCACGACCTCGAAGCCGGTCATGCCGAGGCCGCGAGCGGCGTCGACGACCTCGCGGTCGACGCCGGCGACCGCCACGTACGCGTTGGTCAGCAGCGGCGGCGCGGCGAGCACGACGAGCGCGACCTCGACGTTGGCGAGCCCGAGGCCGAGCAGCGCGACGCCGATCGCCAGCACCGCCAGGCTCGGCAGCGCGCGGCCGACGTTGCCGACGGTGATCGCCAGGAACGAGCCGCGTCGCAGGTGGCCGAGCCAGACGCCGAGCGGCACGGCGATCGCCGCCGAGAGGGCGACGCCGATCGCGCTGATCCTCAGGTGCTCGAGGGTCAGGTGCAGCAGGCTCGGCAGCTGCGGGACGCCGTCGACCTGCCCGTTGCGGCCGATGAACTTCAGCGCCTCCCAGAGCACGTCCACGTCAGCGGCTCCGGGCGTGGACGCGCGCCCACGGGCTGAGCAGCCGCTCGGCCCCCACCAGCAGGGCGTCGGCGGCGATCGCCAGCGCCACGGCGAGCCCGCCCGCGGCGATCAGCTCGGTCTTGAAGACGTCGTTGCCGATCGCCTGGAAGATCGGCGTGCCGAGGCCCTCGTCGTCGACGAACGAGGCGACGGTCGCCAGCGAGATCACCGTCACGGTCGCGATCCGCAGTCCGGCCACGATCGCCGGCAGCGCGAGCGGCAGCTCGACGCGCAGCAGGACCTCGCGCTGGCTCATGCCCATGCCGCGCGCCGCCTCGCGCACCTCCTCGGGCACGCCGCGCAGGCCGGCGAGGATGTTGCGGAACAGGATCAGCAGCGTGTAGGAGACGAGCGCGACCTCGGCGGTCGTGCGCGACAGGCCCAGGCCGTGGATCGGGACGAGCAGCTCGAACAGGGCCAGCGACGGGATCGTGTAGAGCACCGAGGCGACGCCGCCGATCGGCGCCTCGAGCGCCGGGCGGCGATGGGCGGCCAGCGCGAGCGTCATCGAGATCGCGAAGCCGATCGCCACGGCGATCAGCGTCAGGGCGACGTGCTGGCGCAGCGCCGGCCACAGCACGCCGTCCCAGTTCTCCGTGAACCAGTGGCCGCAGAAGAGCCGGTTGGCCTGCTCGCAGGTCTCGCCGTGGCCCGTCCCTCCGGCGCCGAAGTCGGGGATCACCGGGGCGGACGCCGCCAGCGTCGTCACGTCGCCTCCGGGGCGTCGGCGATCAGCGCGGTCACGCTCGCCAGCGTGAGCGTCCCGACGACGCGGCCGTCGTCGTCGGCGACGGGCAGCGGCTCGCCGCCGGCCGCCAGCAGCGCCGACAGGGCGGCGCGCAGGTCGGCGCTGCTCGGAACGGGGTCGCCGCGCGCGCCGTTGGGCGCCTCGAGCTCGACGTCGGCGACCGTCAGCAGCCCGAGGCGCTTGAGCGAGCGGTCGCTGCCGACGAAGCCGGCCACGAACTCGTCGGCCGGGGCGCGCAGCAGGTCGTCGGGCGTCGCGTACTGGGCGAGCGTCCCGCCGCGGCGCAGGATCGCGACGCGGTCGCCGAGCTTGATCGCCTCGTCGATGTCGTGCGTGACGAGCACGATCGTCTTGCGCACGGCCTGCTGCAGGCGCAGCAGCTCGTCCTGCAGGCGGGCGCGGTTGATCGGGTCGATCGCGCCGAAGGGCTCGTCCATCAGCAGCAGCGGCGGGTCGGCGGCCAGCGCGCGCGCCACGCCGACGCGCTGGCGCTGGCCTCCCGAGAGCTGCGCCGGGTAGCGCCCGCCCAGCTCCGCGTCGTCGAGGCCGACGAGCGCGAGCAGCTCCTCGACGCGCTCGGCGATCCGCGCGCGCGACCAGCCGAGCAGCCGTGGCACGGCGGCGACGTTGTCGGCGACGGTCAGGTGGGGGAAGAGGCCGATCTGCTGGATGACGTAGCCGATCTCGCGGCGCAGCTCGTGCTCGGGACGGTCGAGCACGCTGCGCCCGCCGATCAGGATGTCGCCGGACGTCGGCTCGATCATGCGGTTGATCAGCCGCAGCGCGGTCGTCTTGCCCGAGCCGGACGGGCCGACGAGCACGCAGACCTCGCCCGCGCCGACGCGCAGGCTCAGGTCGGAGAGCGCCGCCTCCGCCTGCCCGGGGTAGCGCTTGCCGACGCCGCGCAGCTCGAGCTCGGCGGCCGTCGTCGTCACGGGTCGCTGTCCGTTGCCGTCCATGCGTCCTGATGCCGTCCGATTGTCCATCAAGCCGATAGACAACCTATGCTATTCTCGTGTTCCCCGATCGGCTTTCGACCGAATTATGGAGCCAGCATGTCCCCGCAGGTTGAGCCACCGGGCGAGCCCGCCCGGATGGATTCCCGCATCGACGTACATCAGCACGTCTGGACCGAGCCGCTCGTGGCGGCGCTGGCCCGCCGCGACCGCCCGCCGCGCGTGCGGTCGCGCGCCGGGCGCTGGATCCTCGAGCTGCGCGGCGAGCCCGCGGCCGAGATCGCGCTCGACGACCCCGGCGCCCGCGCCGACCTGCTCGGCGCCGACGGGCTCGACCGCGCGCTCGTCGCCCTCTCGAGCCCGCTCGGCATCGAGGCGCTGCCGCGCGACGAGGCCACGGCCCTGCTCGACGCCTTCCACGACGGCGCCTTCGCCCTGCCCGCCGCCTTCGGCGTGTGGGGCGCGGTCGCGCTCGACGACCCCGACCCGGCCGACGTCGACGCGCTGCTCGATCGCGGCGCGGTGGGCGTCTCGCTGCCGGCCGGCGCGCTGGCGACGCCGGCCGGGCTCGATCGGGTCGAGGCGCTGCTCGAGCGCCTCGAGCGGCGCGACGCGCCGCTGCTCGTGCATCCGGGGCCGGCCCCGTGGTCGCCGCGCGCCGCAGCCGGCGACGTGCCGGGCTGGTGGCCCGCGCTGACCACGTACGTCGGCGAGCAGGCGGCGGCGTGGCTGACGTTCGTCACGCACGGGCGACCGCGACATCCCGGCCTGCGCGTCGTCTTCGCCGCGCTGGCCGGGCTGGCGCCGCTGCACGCCGAGCGCCTCGAGGCGCGGTCGGGGCACGGCGCCGGCGGCTTCGACCGGCGCACGTTCTACGACACGTCGTCGTACGGCCGGCGCGCGATCGCGGCGCTGGCCGTCGCCGTCGGCCCGGCCCAGGTCGTCTACGGCTCGGACCGGCCGGTGGTCGAGCCGCGGCCGGTCGGCGAGCTCGGCCCGTCGCCCGAGGCGCTGCTGCTCGACGGCCCGGCGCGGCTGCTCGGCCGGCAGGCGGTGCTCGCATGAGCGCGCCGCATCTCGACGTCGACGGGCTGCGCCGGCTCGCACGCTCGATCGCCGGCGATCCCGCCCGCTGGCGCCACCTGGTCGATCACGATCCCGATCGGCGGACCTACGCATTGGTCTGCGACGGCGACGCCGCGACGGTGTGGCTGCTGTGCTGGAGCCCGGGTCACGACACCGGCTTCCACGACCACGACGGGTCGGCGGGCGCCGTCGCCGTGGCCGAGGGCCAGGTCCGCGAGGACCGCCTGACGCTCGGCGGCGAGCCGCGCGGGCGCGTGGTCGGCGCGGGCGAGGGCTTCGACTTCGGCCCGGCCGACATCCATCGCGTGCGGCATGCCGGCGCCGCGCCGGCTGTCACCATCCATGCCTACTCACCGCCGCTGCGGGCGATGGGCGCCTACGTGGAGGATCCCGACACCGGCGTCGTGCGCCGCGAGCTGCTCGGAGAGGACGAGGAGCTCAAGGCCACCGGGGCGGGAGTCGCCTGAGATGGCCGAGAGCACGGACCCGACATCGACTTCGACACGGCAAGGAGTGACCATGCAGAGCAGGACGATTCGCGCCACGTTGACGCTCGTCGCCGTCGCGGCGGCGAGCCTGGCGACCGCCGCCGGCGCGCTCGCCCGTGGCCACGCCGCCGCGGCCAAGCCCGGCGCCGGCAAGCCCGCCGTCACGATCGGCGACAAGAACTTCTCCGAGGAGAACCTGCTCGGGGCGCTCTACGCGCAGGCGCTGCAGGCCAAGGGGTTCAAGGTCAAGCTCAAGGACAACATCGGCAGCTCGGAGATCACCTGGAAGGCGCTCAAGGCCGGCCAGATCGACCTCTACCCCGAGTACACCGGGACGCTGCTGAGCGAGATCGCGGGCAAGAAGACCAACCCGTCCAGCGCCAAGGCCGCCTACGCCGACGCGCAGGCGTTCGCCTCCAAGGAGGGCTTCAGGCTGCTGGCGGCGACCCCGTTCGCGGACTCCAACGTGCTCGCCGTCAAGCCGGCGTACGCCAAGCAGCACGGCCTGACGACGATCGCCAGCCTGGCGAAGCTCGGCTCGGACGTGACGCTCGGCGCGCCGCCCGAGTTCCAGACGCGCAACGACGGGCTGCCCGGCATCAAGAAGGCCTACGGCGTCGACCCGACCTTCAAGCCGGTGGCGATCGGGCTGGCCTACAAGTCGCTCGACGGCGGCGACGTCGACGTGCAGCTCGTGTTCACCACCGACGGCCAGCTCACGTCGGGCAAGTACGTGCTGCTCAAGGACCCCAAGGGCGTCTTCGGCTACCAGAACGTCGCGCCGGTGGTCAGCAAGAAGGTGCTCGCCGCCGAGGGGCCCGAGTTCGCCAAGACCCTCAACGCGGTCAGCCGGCTGCTGACGCTCAAGGCGATCCAGTCGCTCAACCACGCGATCACCAGCCAGAAGCTCTCGCCCAGGTCGGTGGCCGCGAAGTTCCTCAAGGCCAATCACCTGGCCTAGGGCCGCGTCGCGATCAGGTCGTCGCGCGCATCGCCTGCGAGCGCCCGAGCGGGCGCTCGCGGGCGTCGAGCGCCTCGGCGGCAAAGTAGGGCCCGTCGGCGTCGACGACGACCGCCGTCTCGAAGCCCGTGCGCCGCACGGTGACCTCGCGTCGCAGCGACGACGGCGCCGGGCCCGCGAGGATGCGCCAGTGGCGCACCTCGGTCGCTCCGTTCCAGCTTGCGTACACCGTGAGCCCGCGGGCGCTGTTGGGCCCGACCGCGACCCGCGGCGGCTCGGTCGGGCGCCCGACCCACGTCGCCGTGAACGCGCGGTAGGACTGGTCGTTGACCGGCAGGCGCGCGTCGATCAGCACGTCGCCTGCGCGGTCGAACAGCGACGTGTAGGGCTGCGAGCCCCAGCCGACGAGCACCGAGCCGTCGGGCAGGACCTGCGTGCTGCCCTGGTTGTCGGCCAGCAGCCGAGCGGGGTGCGCGTACTCGCGCTCGACCTCGGCTCGTCGTCCGGCGTGGTCGAGCCGCAGGATCAGGCCGCGCGACTGCGGCTCGCGCTGCGGCGAGGACCCGTCGTCGAACAGCGACAGCCGGTCGCCCGCCAGCGCGCGGGCGTCGTGCTGGTAGTAGAAGCGCGCGTCGTCGGCCAGCTCGAGGTCCGAACGCCGGCCGCCGAGTCGCCAGGCGACCTCGCCCGACGTGCGCGAGAGCTTGTAGATCGCGCACGTGTTGCGGGCCGAGACGACGAGGTCACCGTCGGGCGCGACGTCGATCGAGTTCAGGTGCGCGTAGTCGAACGGCTGCGCCTCGGTGCCGCCGGCGCCGACCTCGGCGTAGGTCTCCTCGACGGGGACGTGGTCGAGGCTGCGCCACGTGAACAGCGCCTTGCCGCTGGCGACGTCGACCTCCTGCACGACGCCCTCGTGGACCCAGCCGTCGCGCGGCCCGCCGACGGCCGTCAGGTCGGCGCGCGCCGGCCGGTAGGCGATCAGCAGCGCGCTGTCGCGGTCGGTCAGCAGCAGCTCGTGCAGGTCCGCCGACAGTCCGTCGGTTGCCCGGACGGTGGCGATCTGCCGGTAGCCGGCGTCGTAGACGAGGCCGATGCCGTCGCCGTGACCAGCCGACACGCGGCCCTCCCACCAGGTCAGCACGGGCGCGCCGCGATAGCGCTGCACCTTGAGGTTCATCGGCACCGCGCCGAGGTCGGGCCTGGGCAGGAACCACACCAGCCGGCCCGAGCGGTCGACGATCATCGGCCCGGGCTGGCCGGGACCGGCATGCGTGTAGCCCTTGGGCGCCAGGAGCAGGTGGTGCGGGGCCGCCCGCAGCCGCCGCCCCTCGACGGCACGGGTGACCGACAGCGCTGGCGGCCGCAGGTCGGGGCGCGAGACGAAGCGCAGCACGTCGGGCTCGGCCGGCGGCGCCTCGGTGGCGCGCGGCCAGCGGTACCCGGCGTACCCGGCGCCGGCCAACCCGGCGACCGCGACGCCGCCGGCCGCGGCGGTCTTGAGCAACCCGCGCCGCGTCAGGCGGCCGTCGATCGCCCCGACGCCGTCCAGCTGCTCGATCGGCGGGGCCGACTGCCCCCGTCCGCGTGGCCGCATCGAGAGAACCATACGGATCGGGCATGGTCGGCCTGCGAGGACGTCCGCGTCGGCCGTCAGTGCAGGACGGCCCAGACGCGGTAGGCGCCGTGGAAGCGCGCGACGAGCACGACGGCCTGGGAGAGGCTCGCGCTGGGCAGCATCGCGGGGAACGTCATCTCGATGACGACCGTCCTGCGCCACAGCGCGACGCCGCACTTCTGCTTCGCGTACAGGGCGCGCGGGGAGGTGCTGTGCGCCGCGAGGAACGCGGTGGCCCGGGCGCCCGTCAGGTCCTCGCCCTCGTAGATCGTGCGCGCCTCGCGCAGCGCCTCCCTCGCGGCGGCCTTCGTCGCGCCGTGCGCGGGCAGCCGCTCGGCCGTGGGCTTCGGGCAGGTCGCCTTCGTCGCGCCCGGCAGCGGCGACGCGGCGAGCGCCTCGCCCGCGCCGGCGCCCAGCGCCCATGCGGCTCCGCCGACCAGAGCCATGCTCCTCATGCCGCGCATCCCCACACCGTAAGCGTCGCGGGCGATCGCGTCATGGCGAGCTACGCGCGGCGGCCGAGCCTGGCGCGGCTCAGCGCACCGTCTTGGTCAGCGCCTTGACGAAGTCCTCGAGCTGCTGGGTGGTCCAGCACTCGTAGGCCTCGCAGTGCTCCTCGTAGGCGGCGATCACCGAGTCGCCGTAGTTCCAGTACAGGCGCGGCTCGGGGTTCAGCCAGAAGGTGCGCCCGGCCTTCTGGGCGATCTGGGCGAAGACGTCGGCGCGCGGGTCGCGGCCGTTGGTGCGCGCGTCGCCGAGGACGATCAGCGTCGCGCGCGGGTGCAGCTCGTCCTCGATCAGCTCCTTGAGCTCGAGCCAGACCCGCCCGTAGTCGGTGTAGCCGGAGATGTCGGCGACGCCGGCGTCGCGCGCGATCGCCTCCGAGACGGCGCGGAAGTCGCGCTCGCGCTCGAAGACCTCGGTCACCTCGCTGATGCGCTCGATGAAGACGAACGAGCGCATCTTGCGGAACGAGTCGTGCAGCGCGTGCAGCACGCTGAGGAAGAACACCGAGGCGCTCGTCACCGACGTCGAGACGTCGCAGAGCACGAAGATCTCCGGGCGGCGCGGGCGCATCGGGCGCAGCCTGATGTCGACCGGCACGCCGCCGTAGGCCAGTGAGGCGCGCATCGTCCGGCGCATGTCGACGTGCGAGCGGCGCGTGTGGCCGCGCATCTCCTGGCCCTGCGTCTTCAGCCGCCGCTTGAGCTGGGCGACGACGCGGTGCACCGCGGCGAGGTCCTGCAGCGGCCCCGACGGCAGCGCGCGGTCGAGGTCGCTGAGCGGCCGCTTGGGCGGGAGCTGCGCGGTGCGCTCGATCTGCGCGCGCTCGAGCTCGCGGCGCAGCATGTCCTCGAAGTGCTTGATGTCCTCGCGCGAGAGGCCCTCGTGGCGCGGGTCGTCGTCGGACAGGTCGGGCTGCGCCTCGGCGCGCAGGCCGAGCTGGCGGCGGATGCGCTGGACGTCGACGCCGATCACGCCCGAGCCCTCGCCCTGGCGGCCGAACGCGGCGATCGCCATGCGCGCCAGGTCGCGCATGCGGCTCTCGTCGCCGGCGGCGATCGCCTCGGCGATCTGGCGCCGCAGCTCGTCGAGGTCGATCTGGTCGACGTCGTCGGCGCCCGCCATGCCGCCGGCCTCGCGCACGCCGACCTCGACCGCCGCCATCTCGGCGGCGCGGAAGAAGAAGCGGTCGAACACGAGGTCGAAGATCCGGCGGTCGTCGGGCGACTTGGCGAGCGTCGCCGCGAGCGCCTCGCGGAACTCGCGCGGCGACGCCCAGGAGACCTCGGTCAGCGCCGCGAACGCGTCGAGCAGCTCGCTCGTGCCGACCGCGACGCCCTCGCCGCGCAGCTCCTCGCCGAAGGAGACGACGTGACCGGGAACGGTCGACGCGGCCACGTGACCGTCCCGACCGCCCGGGTGGGCGGGGTCGGACCTCTCAGGAGCCGGCAACGGGCGACCCCAGCTTCACGCCGACGCGCTCGGCGACGATGTCGAGGTCGGTGCGGTGCTTGACGATGATCGACAGCGTCTCGTTGAACGTCTGCTGGTCGATGTCGCGCGCGCCGAGCAGCAGCAGCGCGCGCGCCCAGTCGATCGACTCGGCGATCGACGGCGGCTTCTTGAGGTCGAGGTCGCGGACCATCGCGACGACCTCGACGAGCTTGCGCGACACCGTCTCGGGGAGCTCGGGCGCGTGCAGGCGCACGATCGCCAGCTCGTGCTCGAGCGACGGGTAGTCGAGCCACAGGTACAGGCAGCGGCGCTTGAGCGCCTCGGTCAGCTCGCGGGTGTTGTTGGAGGTCAGCAGCACGATCGGGTGCGTGCGCGCCTCGATGCGCCCCATCTCGGGGATCGTGATCTGGAAGTCCGAGAGCAGCTCGAGCAGCATCGCCTCGAACTCCTGGTCGGTCTTGTCGATCTCGTCGATCAGCAGGACGACCGGGTCCGGCGAGGCGATCGCGGTCATCAGCGGGCGCTCGAGCAGGAACTCGGCGCCGAAGATGTCGTCCTGGACCTCCGACCAGCCGGCGTCGCCCTCGGTCTGGATGCGCAGCAGCTGCTTGCGGTAGTTCCACTCGTAGAGCGCCTTGGCCTCGTCGAGCCCCTCGTAGCACTGCAGCCGCACCAGCTCGCGACCCAGGTGCTTGGCGAGCGCCTTGGCCAGCTCGGTCTTGCCGACGCCGGCCGGCCCCTCGACGAGCACGGGCTTGCCCAGCCGGGCCGCGAGGAACGAGACGAGCGCGGTCGACTCGCCCGGCAGGTAGCCGACGGCCCGCAGGCCCTCGGCGAGCTGTTCGACGGACTCGGGCTGCGTGCTCACGGGCGGCCAATGATATGAAGGCCCGCCCGCGGCGCCGGTCAGCCGACGAGCACGACGACGGCCGTCGCGACGCCGAGCACGACGAGCGCGAGCGCGAACGCGCCGACGACGCGGTCGTGGGGAGCGACGTAGCGGCCCCGCTCGATCGCGCGCTCGACCTCCTCGCGGCGGATGAAGCCGTAGAGCGCCAGCACGACGCCGACGACCGCGTAGCCGACGCCGAGCGCCTCGAACGGCCACTTGTGGCGCGAGTCGGCCAGCTCGGGCACGAGCTTGCCGATCCCGATCGCGACGGCGGTCGAGGTCAGCCCGGTGCGCACCCAGGCCAGCCACGTGCGCTCGTTGGCCAGCCAGGTGCGGCGGGTGGCGTCGCCGGCGTCGTCGAAGCGGGGCGGCACCTCGGTGCGCTCGCGGTCGTCGTCGTCCATCGGCACCGGGAAGATACGCGCCGCGTGGCGTTCCTCCTCGTCTTCCTGCCCGTGCTCGGCGCGCCGCTGCTGCACGCGCCCGTGCTGGCGCTCGACCTGCTGCCGGCGCTGCGGCGCCCGCGCGACCGCGGGCG
>DASZVK010000301.1:0-3279 GCA_035547175.1 Solirubrobacteraceae bacterium | reverse complement strand
GTCCGGGGCAGCGGCTGCGCGCCCGCGAGCAGCGCCGCCGCGAGCAGCGCGAAGGCGGCGATCAGCGCCCACAGGCGCCCCTCGTCGAAGTAGCCGCCGGCCGCGAAGGCGAGCACCGCGGGGCCGGCGAGGAGCCCGATGCGGGCGGCCGCGAGGAGCGCTCCGGCCGGTCGCGTGCCTCGCGGGCGCATCGGGCGCCCAGCGTACTGTCCCGGCTCGATGCGCCGCCGCGCGATCCCGCTCGTCCTCGTCGCGCTGTCGTTCGCCGTGGCCGTCGCCCAGCGCCCCGGCGAGCTGGTCGCCGACACCAAGGTCAACCTCTACCTGGACCCGTGGCGCTTCCTGAAGGACGTGCTCTCGGCGTGGTCGCCGACGAGCGACCTCGGCCACGTCTGGGCCGGGCAGTACGGCGGCTACCTGTTCCCGATGGCGCCGTTCTTCGCGCTCGGGCACGCGCTCGGGCTGCCGATGTGGCTCGTGCAGCGGCTCTGGGTCGGCGCGCTGCTGGCGCTCGCGGCGTGGGGGATGGTGCGGCTGCTCGACGCGCTGCACTCGCGCGAGCGCGGCGTCGCCCACCTGGCCGCAGGCGCGCTGTTCGTCGTCAACCCGTACGTCGCCGTCTACGTCGACCGCACGAGCATCGCGCTGCTCGCCTACGCGGCGCTGCCGTGGCTGCTGCTCGCCGTCCACCGCGGTCTGCGCGAGCCGCGCGGCTGGCGCTGGCCGGCGCTGTTCGCGCTCGTGCTGACGAGCACCGGCGGCGGCGTCAACGTCGCCGTCACCGGCTGGGTGCTGCTCGGGCCGCTGGCGCTGGCGCTCTACGAATCGATCTGGGCCCGCCCGCTCCGGCCGCCCGGCGCCGGCCGTGGCGCGCCGTGGTCGTTCGCCTGGCGGCTGGGCGTCGCGACGGTCGCGGCGAGCCTGTGGTGGCTCGTCCCGGTCGTCGTGCACAGCTCCTACGGGCTGGACTTCCTGCCGTTCACCGAGCAGCCGGGGACGATCTGGAGCACGACGTCGGTCAGCGAGTCGCTGCGGCTGATGGGCTTCTGGACGAGCTACATCGGCGTCGGCTTCGGCGGGCGGCTGTACCCGTTCGCCGGTCATGGCGAGGTGCTGCTGTTCGACCGGCCGGTCGTGGTCGCCGGGCTGCTGGTGCCCGCGCTGGCGCTCGCCTCGTTCCTGTGGAGCAGGCGGCTGCGCTACGGCCCCTTCCTGCTCGGCCTGACGCTGCTCGGCGTGCTCGTGATGGCGGCCGGCTGGCCCGACGGCACGCCGCTGCGACGCGGGCTGACGTTCACCTACAACCACGTCGAGGCGCTCCGGTTCCTGCGCACGACGTACAAGGCGGGGCCGCTGACGGCGCTCGGCCTGGCGGGGCTCGGCGGCCTCGGCTTCGCGGCGCTGTGGGCGCGGCTGCGCGCGCCCGCGGCGCGCTGGGGCGCGGCCGCGGTCGCCGTGGCCCTCGTGGGGGTCGCGTCGTGGCCGCTGACGAGCGGCCGCGCGATCGAGCGGCAGCTCGCCTTCGACGTGCCGTCGGCGTGGAGGCAGGTCGCCGCCGAACTCGACGCGCGCGGGCAGGGCAGCCGCGCGCTCGAGGAGCCCGGGCAGCTGTTCGCGTTCAGCGCGTGGGGCGGCACGATCGACGACGTCCTGCCGGCGCTGACCA
The DNA here is from genome assembly GCA_035547175.1 of Solirubrobacteraceae bacterium. GTDB lineage: Bacteria > Actinomycetota > Thermoleophilia > Solirubrobacterales > Solirubrobacteraceae > BP-464. The sequence continues at coordinate 1,613 of DASZVK010000301.1, read as the reverse complement.
GCCATCCGGTCGCGACGCGCTACATCGTCCCGTTCGCCGACCTGCGCTCGGTCGACCTGCAGTGGTCGGTCGACGACCTGATCGGCCAGCGGCGCGCGCTGCCGGGCCAGCTCGCGCCGCTGCTCGACCTGATGGGCGTCGGCGACGTCGTCGTCGCCGCCGACCGCGACCGCCAGCGCGGCGGCGGCCCGGGGACGCTGGAGACGCTCGACGCGCTGCGCGGCCTGCCGATCACGAGCCGCACGGGCTACGGCGCGTCGCTGGTCGTCCAGCCCGAGGCCGGGCGCGTGGCGAGCGCGCGCCGCGAGCCGCGCGTGCAGCGGCTGACGCTGCCGACCGGCGGGCTCGTGCGCGTGCTGCCGCGCGCGCCGCTGACGGTCGTCGACGGCTCGGCGCAGGGGCTCGGCGAGCTGGCCGCGTTCGGCGCGCTGGACCCGTCGAGGCCGATCGCCTATGCCGCCGACCTCGGCCGCGACGAGCTGCGCGCGGCGGCGAGCTCGGGTGCGACCGTCGTGATGACCGACTCCAACCGCCGCCAGGCGTTCGTCGCCTCGCGGCTGAAGGGCAACCGGGGCTCCGTGCTCGCCGCCGGCGAGCACGTCTCGCAGGACGGCACGATGCTCGACCCGTTCAGCGCCGGGCCCGACGCGCAGACCGTCGCCGTGCTGCGCGGCCTGGCCTCGGCGACGATGCCGTTCTCGCCGCAGGTGACGCAGTTCCCCGAGCACCGTCCCTACGCGGCGCTCGACGGCGACACGTCGACGGCGTGGCTCGCCGACCCGGCGCTCGCGCCCGACCGCCGCCGCCTCGACCTGACGTTCGACGCGCCGCGCGACGTGCCCTACGTCGACCTGATGCCCTACTCCGACGTGCGCGGGCGCGTGCGCGCGGTGACGGTGGACGGGCGGCGGTTCGCCGTCCACGACGGCTGGAACCGGCTGCGCCTCGGGCTGCGCCACGCGAGCGGCCTGCGGATCGCGATCGGCTCGGTCATGCACCCGCGCACGGGGTCGTTCGGGGCCGGAGGGATCCGCGAGCTGCGCATCCCCGGCGTGCGCGTCCACGAGGCGCTGCGCGGGCCGATCGTGGCGCAGGACGCGCTGCACGGCGCCGACCTGCGGCGCACGACGCTCGTCTACCAGCTCAGCCGCGTGACCGCGGACGACCCGGCGAACCGCGGGCGGCTGGCGGGGCCGGCGCAGGAGCGCCTGGTGCGCGACGCGCGCGACCCCGAGCCGCAGCTCGACCGGCTGCTGTCTCCGCCCGCCGCGCGGACGTGGACCGTTCGCGCCTGGACGAGCGTCGGGCTGGAGACCCCCGACGACGCGCTCGACCGGCTCGCCGGGACGACCGGCGCGGGCGCGGCGTGGAGCTCGTCGCGCTTCGAGGGGCGGCCCGGGAACCGCGCCTCCGGCGCGCTCGACGGCGACGCGCGGACCGCGTGGCTGGGCCAGTGGATCCCCGGCCGCCCGGCGTGGCTGGCGTGGGAGACCGGCTCGCAGACGACGGTGCGCGCGCTGCGGCTGCGCCCGGTCGCCGAGCGCGTGCGCCGGGCGACGGTCGTGCGGGTGCTGGCCGCGCCGTCGCGCGCGGCGCTCGCGCGCGTGCCGGCG
>DASZVK010000300.1:0-2126 GCA_035547175.1 Solirubrobacteraceae bacterium | reverse complement strand
ACCAGTTCCGCGACAAGTCGCAGGCGCAGCGTGAGCTCGTCAGCTCCGGCCTGCTCTTCTACCCCGTCCTGATGGCCGCCGACGTGCTCGCCTACCGGGCGCACGAGGTGCCGGTCGGCGAGGACCAGCGCGAGCACCTGGAGCTGATGCGCGACGCGGCGCGACGCTTCAACTCCCGCCACGGCGAGGACATCCTCGTGGTGCCGGAGGCGCGGATCCCCGAGGTCGGCGCGCGGATCATGGACCTCCAGGAGCCCACGCGGAAGATGTCGACGACCGGCGGCACGGCCGAGGGCACGGTGCTCGTGCTCGACGACCCGGCGACGATCGAGCGCAAGTTCAAGCGCGCGGTGACGGACTCCGGCAACGAGATCGTCCGCGCGCCCGACAAGCCGGGCGTCTCGAACCTGATCGACGTCCTCGCCGTCGCCCGCGGCGTCGCGCCCGAGCAGGTCGAGGCCGAGATGGCCTCGGCGCGCGGCTACGGCGACCTCAAGGCGGCGACGGCCGAGGCCGTCACGGCGATGCTCGCCCCCGTGCGCGAGCGCTACGAGCAGCTGCGCGGCGACGAGGACGCGCTCGAGCGCGCGCTCGCGACGGGCGCGCAGAAGGCCCGCGCGATGGCGTCCGAGACGCTCGCCGACGTGCGCCGCGCGATGGCCCTCGGTCCGCCGAGCGGCCGTCTAGTCTGACCGCGGTGCTGCTCGCCGACCTGGACCTGGACCTCGAGGTCTTCTCGGGCCCGTTCGACCTGCTGCTGACGCTCGTCCTCAAGGAGGAGGTCGACCTGATGGAGGTCGAGCTCGCCGACGTCGTCGTCAGCTACCTCGACTTCCTCGAGTCGCGCGGCGAGCTGGACCTCGAGGCCGCGACCGAGTTCCTCGTGCTGATCGCCGCGCTGCTGGAGCTCAAGTCGCGGCTGATGCTCCCGGGCGAGGACGAGGAGCTGCTCGACCTCGACCCCGGCGAGGCGGCCGACGAGCTGCTCGCGCGGATGCTCGACGCGCGCCGCTACCGCGCCGCCGCCGAGCACCTCGCGTCGGCGCTGGCCGGCCAGCACGGCGTCCGCTACCGCTCCGCCCCGCTGCCCGCCTGGCTGCGCAAGGTTACCGTCGATACCCTGCTCGCTTCGCTCGCGGGCACAGGCGAGGCCGCCGAGGCCGTCTACGACCCGGCGCGGCTGGGATCGGCGATCGGCGACCTGCTGCGGATGCCGCCCGAGGTCAGCCTCCGCCACCTGACGGTCCCGCGCGTGTCGGTCGCCGAGCGGCTCGGCCACCTGCGCTCGCTGCTGCGCCGCGCGAGCGGCGCGATCAGCTTCGACGACGCGGTGCGCGGCGCCGACCGCGTGACCGTCGCGGTGACGCTGTTCGCGCTGCTCGAACTCTACAAGCAGGGCGAGGCGACGTGGAGCCAGCAGGAGGCGTTCGGCGAGATCACGATCACCGCGCGCGAGCGCACGGCCGCGGCGGTGGGCGCGTGAGCGAGCTGGCGCGGATCGTCGAGGCGCTGCTGTTCCTCTCGCCCGAGCCGGTGACGGTCGCCGCGCTGGCCGACGCCGCCGACGCCGGCGAGGACGAGGTCGCCGCCGCGCTGGACGAGCTGCGCGCCCGCGAGGGCGGCCTGCACGTGCGCGAGGTCGCGGGCGGCGTCGCGCTCGCGACCGGGCCGGAGTCCGAGGACGCCGCGCGCCGCCTGCTCGCCCGGCCGCGCACGCCGCCGCTGACCCCCGCCCAGGCCGAGACGCTCGCGATCGTCGCCTACCTGCAGCCGGTCTCGCGGCCGGAGATCACCCGCATCCGCGGCGTCAGCGCCGACTCGGCCGCGGCAACGCTGCTCGAGCGCGGCCTGATCGAGGAGGGCGGGCGCTCGCAGTTCGGCGCCGTGCTCTACCGGACGACGCCGCTGTTCCTCAGGCTCTTCGGCCTGGGCTCGCTCGACGACCTGCCCCACCCCTCCGCGTGGGACCCCACGCCCGAGGAGGAGGCCGACCTGCGCGAGCGACTGCTGAAGGCCGGCGAGGCGCGCTCCGGGGACGTCGGCCCACCCACCCCGCCGCCCGCGCCGGACCTGGCCGGATCGGCCGCCTGACTAGACCGACAGCTCGAGCCGGCGCATGCCCGGCG
>DASZVK010000299.1:0-4294 GCA_035547175.1 Solirubrobacteraceae bacterium | reverse complement strand
TCGCGATCCAGCGCCTCGACCACCGGGTCGAGGTTGGCGTACCAGCCGTGGTCGTCGACGTCGTCGTACGCGCGGCCGATCGCGTGGATCTCGCGCCGCGTCCACTCCTCGTCGGGGACGCGCGCGAACGAGCGCGGCCAGGAGAAGGCCGGCCGGTCGCGGTCGTGGGTGCTCGTGGTGGGGTCGGGCATGGGCTCTCCGAGGGATCGCGCAGGGCGCCGCGAGGGCCCCTGCTGGGAGGTGCGCGCGCCCGGGCGGGCGCCGGCGCGGCCGTACGTGGCTAGCGCGCTACTCGCCGCGTGCGTCGTCCGAGGCCCGCCGGGGCGGGGAGCCTGTGGGGACGAGCGGTCGGCATGGCGCGACCGTACACGAAGCTCAGCCCGCGTCCAAGTCGTCGAGCCGCGCGGCGCGCATGTCGACGCGCGCCCCGCGCATCGGCACGCCCTCGGCGAGCAGCCGCGCGCGCTGCTCGGAGCCCTTGGCGAGCGACCCGTCGGAGCGCACGACGCGCCACCACGGAACGTCCTCGCCGCAACGGCGCAGCGCCGCGCCGGCCAGCCGCGGCGCCCCCGGCGAGACCTCGCCGTAGCTGCGGACGAAGCCCGGCGGGATCCGCCGGACGCGCTCGAGCACGGCGTCGATCGAGGGGGTCCGGCCCGGTGCCTCGCGGGGGGCGCTCCGCGCGCCTCTAGCGCTCACCCGGCGCCTTGGCCGGATAGAGCGTCACCGGGATCGACATGTCAAGCGCGGTGCGCAGGATGCGGTCCTGCTCGAGCGCGTGCGCGGCCGGGTAGCCCTCGCCCGGCGAGGCGCGCTCGGGCCGGCCGATGTAGCCGACCTTGAGCTGCTCGGGCAGGACCTGCATGAGGCGCGGCGACATGTGCGCGCGGGCGCCCATGTTGCGCGGCTCCTCCTGCACCCAGACGACCTCCGCGAGGTTCGGGTAGCGCGCGACGAGCTCGAGGATCGGGTGCTCGGGGAACGGGTAGAGCAGCTCGACGCGGCCGATCGCGACCCGCTCGTTGCCCTCGCGCAGCGGGTGCCCGACGAGGTCGTAGTAGATCTTGCCGGTGCAGAGGATCAGGCGCGTGACCCGTTCGTCGGGCACGCGCGGCTCGGCGAGCACCGGGTAGAACTGCGCGTCGGAGAGGTGCTCGATCCGGCTGGTCGTCTGCGGCAGGCGCAGCAGCGACTTCGGGGTCATGATCACCAGCGGCCGCTGCTTGGCGATGTGCCCCTGGCGGCGCAGCAGGTGGAAGTACTGCGCCGGCGTCGTCAGGTTGGCGACCCGGAGGTTGCCCTCGGCGGCGAGCTGCAGGAAGCGCTCGAGGCGGCCGGAGGAGTGCTCGGGGCCGGAGCCCTCGTAGCCGTGCGGGAGCAGCAGCGTCAGCCGCGTCGACTGGCCCCACTTGGCCAGGCCCGAGGCGATGAACTGGTCGATGATCACCTGCGCGCCGTTGGCGAAGTCGCCGAACTGCGCCTCCCACAGCACGAGCGTCTCGGGCGCCTCGGCGCTGTAGCCGTACTCGAACGCCAGGCAGGCGACCTCGCTCAGCGGCGAGTTGTGCAACTCCATCGTCGCCTTGGCGTCCGGCAGGCTCTGGATCGGCGAGACGGTCCGCCCGGTCGTCGCGTCGTGCAGGACGGCGTGGCGCTGGGAGAACGTGCCGCGCTCAGCGTCCTGGCCGGTGAGGCGCACGGGGACGCCCTCGGTCAGCAGCGTCGCGAACGCCAGCGCCTCGGCGTGGGCCCAGTCGATGCCGCCCTCGGGGCCGAGCGCGTCGCGCCGGCGCTCGAGCTGCCGGACGAGCTTCGGATGCACGGTGAAGCCCTCGGGGACCGTCAGCAGCTCCTCGTTGAGGCGCCGCAGGACGTCGGCGTCGACGGCGGTCCTGACCTCCGGCGAGGGCGAGCGGTCGAGCTGGTACTCGCCCGTCTTCTGCTCGACGTGGCCGGTCTCCTCGGCGGCCTTGATCTGCGCCTTGAGCTCCTGGTGCAGGCGCGTCAGCTCGTCCCAGATCTCCTGCTGCTGGGCCTCCACCTCGTCGCGCGTGACGACGCCTTCGGCGACGAGTTGCTCGGCGAACAGGTCGGCGACGCGCTTGTGGTCCTTGATCAGCGCGTACATCTCGGGCTGCGTGTAGGCGGGCTCGTCGGCCTCGTTGTGGCCGAAGCGGCGATAGCCGAGCAGGTCGATGACGACGTCGTGGCCGAACTCCTCGCGGAAGGCGAAGGCGAGCCGCACGGCCTGGACGCAGGCGGCGACGTCGTCGGCGTTGACGTGGAAGATCGGCACGTCGTAGCCCTTGGCCAGGTCCGAGGCCCAGCGCGTCGAGCGCGAGTCCTCGGGATCGGTCGTGAAGCCGACCTGGTTGTTCTGGATCAGGTGGATCGTGCCGCCGACCTTGTAGCCGTCGAGGCTCTGGAGGTTGAGCGCCTCGGCGACGACGCCCTGGCCCGGGAAGGCCGCGTCGCCGTGCAGCACGATCGGTACGGCGGCGTTGGTGTCGCGCACGGCGTGCGCGCTCGTGCGCGTCGTCTGCGCGGCGCGGCTGGCGCCGACGGCGACGGGGTGCACGAACTCCAGGTGGGACGGGTTGCTCTCCAGGTTGACGAGGATCGAGCCGCCGTCGGGGAGCTGGTAGGAGCCCTGGGCGCCGTGGTGGTACTTGACGTCGCCGGTGCCGCCCTGCGGGATCGTCGTGACGACCTCGAGCGTCGAGGCGCCCTCGAACTCGGCGAAGATCGTCGCGTACGGGCGGCCGAGGTTGTGGGCCAGCACGTTCAGGCGGCCGCGGTGGGCCATGCCGATGACGACCTCGCGGCCGCCGCGCGACGCGGTCAGCTGGATCAGCTCGTCGAGCATCGGCACGGTCATGTCGAGGCCCTCGATCGAGAACTGCTTCTGGCCCAGGTAGGCCTTGTGCATGAAGCGCTCGAAGGCGTCGACGTGGACCAGGCGGCGCAGCAGCGCGCGCTGCTCGTCCGCCGTCAGCGGGGCGCGGAACGCGCCGGTCTCGATCTTCTCGCGCAGCCACATGCGCTGGCGGTGGCTGCCGATGTGCTCGACCTCGTAGGCGATCGTGCCGCAGTAGATCTCGCGCAGGTGGGGGAGCGCCTCGGCGAGCGTCGCGCCCGGCACGCCCATGCGCAGGATGTGCGCGGGGATGCGCGCCATCAGCTCGGGCGTGAGGCCCAGCGGCGCCGGGTCGAGCGCCGGGTCGCCCTCGGGCTCGGAGCCCAGCGGGTCCAGCCGGGCGGCCAGGTGGCCGTGCGTGCGGTGGGCCTTGAGCAGCGACATGGCCGCCTGCACGGCCTGCATCAGCTCCTCGTCGACGGCGCCGGAGGGCGCGGCGGCCGGCGCGGCGGCGACCTGGGCGACGGGCTTGGCGGGCGCCGGCGGGAGCGGGGCCACGCCGAGCGAGCCGAAGACCGCCTCGTAGAAGCCGTGCTCGCCCTGCAGGTAGGCCTCGACCGTCTGCAGGAAGCGGCCCGACTCGGCCCCCTGGATGATCCGGTGGTCGTAGGTCGAGGTCATCGTCATGACCTTCTCGGCGCCGATCGCCGCGCCGATCTCGCCGAGGCCGACCGGGTAGGCGATCGAGCCGGTGGCGACGATCGTGCCCTGGCCGGTCATCAGCCGCGGGACCGAGGCGACGGTGCCGATGCCGCCCGGGTTGGTCAGCGTGACGTTGGCGCCGACGAGGTCGTCGGCCGACAGCGCGTTCGTGCGCGCCTTGTCGATCAGCGCGTCGAACGCGGCGCGGAAGTCGGCGAACGACAGGCGCCCAGCGTCGCGGATCACCGGGACCATCAGCGTGCGGCTGCCGTCCTTCTTCTCGACGTCGACCGCGATGCCGAGGTGGCAGGCGTCGTCGTCGACGCGGTAGGGCTTGCCGTCGGCCTCCTCGAAGTGGTGCGCCATCACCGGCATGTCGTTCTGCACGGCGAGCGCGATCGCGTAGGCGATCAGGTGCGTGAACGAGGCCTTCTCGCCGGCGTTCTTGAGCTCCTTGCGGCGGCCGTCCATCGTCGTGACGGTCATCGTGCGGAACGAGGTCGCCGTCGGGATCGAGCGGCTCTCGTCCATGTAGCGGGCGAGCATCGCCGCGCCACCCTTGATCAGCGTGCGCTCGCCGGCGCCGAGCGTCTCGCCGCCGAGCACGTCGGCCTTCGTGATGCGGCCGTTGGGGCCGGTGCCCTCCACGCGCGAGAGGTCGACGCCCTCGGCGGCGGCGACGCGCGCGGCGACCGGCGTCGCGTGGGCGCCGCCGGGGACCGGCCCGCCCACGCC
>DASZVK010000298.1:0-5684 GCA_035547175.1 Solirubrobacteraceae bacterium | reverse complement strand
AGGACACGCCGCTGACGCCCGTCGGGTCATGCTCCCCGACGCCCCGGCGCCATGCGGATGAGAGGACTCGAACCTCCACGGGGTTGCCCCCACAGGCACCTGAAGCCTGCGCGTCTACCAATTCCGCCACATCCGCGCGGGCCGAGAAATGTAGCGGCTCGCGGCCGGTCGCGGTCGACCCCGCGGCGGCGATCGCGCGGTTTCGCATCCGTCTCGTGCGGCCTACTACGGATGCCTCGGGCCGGCCCGCGGCGCGACCATCGCGCCATGCCCACGATCCGACCGAAGGACCCCAAGGACCTGCTGCTCGCACCGGTGGCCGCGGAGATCGACGCCAACCTCGACTACCTCCGCGACACGCCCACCGAGCAGCTCGAGTACGCGTTCCAGCTGCGGCTCAACGACCCGCTGCACGGCAACACGCGCGAGGACCGCGAGCAGCGCGTCCTGCAGATCGCGCTCGACGGCGTCGACATGCACGGCTGGACCGCGTCGATCACCGAGGACGGCTCCAGCGTCCGCGTCACCGGCGGCTCGGTGTCGGTCGACATCGGGCTCGGCCGCGTCGTCGGGCGCTACATCCTCGGGCTCGGAGACGACGGCGGGTCCGCCGGCCCTCGCTAGCCGCCCGTATCGGCCGCGACGTCCCGCGGCCACGCCAGCCGCGAGTGCTTGGGCACCCACGCCGCCAGGCCCGCCGCGGCGAGCAGGCCGACCGCGCCGACGGAGACGATGCCGGCGGCCAGCGTCGCGACGGTCGCGACGATCGACATCACCACCGGCCCGGCGGCGTTGCCCGAGTCGCTGAAGGCCCGCCACACGCTGAGGTACCGGACGCGGCCGTCGACCGGCGCCGTGTCGGCCCCGAGCGTCATCATGATGCCCGAGCCGAGCCCGTTGCCGAGGCTCATCGCCATCGCGACGAGCGCCAGCGTCAGCGCCGTCCCGGTGAGCGGCAGCAGCATCATCGAGCCGCCGAGCACGACCATCGACGGCAGCGCGATCGACAGCCGACCGCGGCGGTCCATGATGTGGCCCGACGGATAGAACATCGCGACGTCGAGCGCGCCGGCGATGCCGAACACGAGGCTCGTCGTGCCCGCGCCGAGGCCGATGTGCGCGGCCCACAGCGGCAGCACCGTCTGGCGCGCGGCGCGCACCGCGGCCACGGCGAGCACGGCCAGCCCGAGCGTCAGGAACAGGCGCCGGTGGCGGACGAGCATCTCCAGCGACCCCGCCCCGCCGCGCACGGCGCGCTGGCGCTCGTCGGCCGCCTCGACGTCGGGGAACGCCAGCAGCAGCACGGCGGCGATCGCCGCGGTCGTCATCGCGACGACGTAGGCCGAGCGCATGCCGAACAGCGCGATCGCGCCCGCGCCGACGAACGGGCCGATGAACAGGCCGATCCGGTGCGAGCCGCCGAGCGTCGACATCGCCCGCGCGCGCAGCCCGACCGGCACGACGTCGGTCATGTACGCCTGGCGTGCGAGGTAGTAGACGCTGTTGGCCATCCCGAGCACGAGCAGCCCGCCGGCCAGGACCGGCAGCGAGCCCGAGAGCCGGCAGGCCAGCAGCGCGACGATCGCCAGGCCGCCGGCGACGACCATCGCCCGCCGGTCGCCGATCCGCTCCGCGAGCGCCGCCGCCGGCACGTCGCCGAGCACCTGGCCGACGCCGAGCACGGCGAGCGTGAAGCCGGCCTCGGCCGCCGAGGCGCCGACGGCGAGCGCGGTCAGCGCGATGATCGGCGCGATCGCGCCGTTGCCGATCTCGTAGACGACCGTCGGCAGGAACACCGACGGCACCAGCGAGCGCAACGTCGGTGCCGTCGGGGAGGCGTCCACGTCGCTCCACGCTAGACGCTCGACCGCGGGGTGCGCTCGCCGCGACAGCGGGTAGGCTCTCGGTAGGCGATGAGGCCCGCCTAGATAAACCGCCGCACCGGCTGATGGCTTCTACCAACCACGACTTGGTGGAAGCCCATGACGTCCTTTCAGAGCGTGCTCTTCGAGCACCCCGAGCCCGGCCCGGCCCCCGATCGCGCGGCCGCGCCGGACTACTTCGGCGACCTGCACCTCGATCAGGTGCTCGACGCGCTGACGGAGGGCCGCGAGCAGTACGAGCTGGCGCCGTTCTTCCACGCGCCGCTGCACGACGCCGACGCCGTCCACTACCGCCACGAGGTCCTGCGCGACCTCGAGCGGCCGGAGGTCCACGAGGTCGTCGTCGCCTTCGCGCGCGCGATGCAGACGATGCGCGACCACCTGGCGACGGTCGACAAGCTCCACTACCGCCTGCAGAAGGAGTCGTGGTTCGTCGACGCCGTCGCCGTCTACTGCGACGCCGTCGAGGCGCTCGCCCGCGGCCTCGCCGGGAGCGGGCCGGAGTCGCGCGCCCTGCGCGGGCTCGCCGACCACGTCGCCGCCTACCTCGAGTCCGACGCGTTCACGTCGCTGCGGTCCGAGGCCGGCGCGGTCAGGCAGGCGTTCGCCGAGATCCACTACGAGGTCCGCATCAACGGGGCGCGCGTGACCGTCGGCGACTACGAGGGCGAGCCCGACTACGGCGCCGAGGTCGAGGAGACGTTCGCCCGCTTCCAGCAGGGAACGGTCGGCGACTACCTGATGAAGCTCCACGACCTCGCCGACATGAACCACGTCGAGGCGCAGATCCTCGGCTGCGTCGAGCGCATGCACCCCGAGCCGTTCGCGCGGCGCAGCGAGCTGCGCGCGCGCCGCGGCGGCTACCTCGAGGAGACGATCGCCAGGTTCGACCGCGAGGTCCAGCTCTACCTCGCCTACCTCGAGCTCGTCGGGCGCATGCGGGAGGCCGGGCTGTCGCTCTGCTACCCGGAGGTCTCGGCCGACTCGAAGGAGACCGCCGTCGAGGAGACGTTCGACCTCGCGCTGGCGCGCAAGCTCGTGGCGGCCGGCGAGACGGTCGTCACCAACGAGCTGCACCTGCGCGACCCCGAGCGGATCTTCGTCGTCAGCGGGCCCAACAACGGCGGCAAGACCACCTTCGCGCGGATGCTCGGCCAGCTCCACCACCTCGCCGGCCTCGGCCTGCTCGTCCCCGGCGGCTCGGCGCGGCTGTTCCTGCCCGACCGCATCTACACCCACTTCGAGCGCGAGGAGGACATCGAGACGCTGCGCGGCAAGTTCGAGGACGAGCTCGTCCGCGTGCACGACATCCTCGAGCGGGCGACGACGCGCAGCCTGATCGTCATGAACGAGAGCTTCGGCTCGACGAGCCTCGACGACGCGCGGCTGGTCGGCACCGAGGTCATGCGCAGGATCCTCGATCTGGGCGCGCTCGGCGTGTACGTGACCTTCATCGACGAGATCGCGACGCTCAGCGCGACCGTCAGCATGGTCAGCCAGATCGTCCCCGAGGACCCGGCGCAGCGGACGTTCAAGGTCATCCGCAGGCCGGCCGACGGGCGCGCCTACGCCTGGGCGATCGCCGAGAAGTACGGGCTCACCTACGATCGCCTGATCGAGCGGGTGGCGGCATGAAGGTCTTCCTGCTGCACCCCGACCGCGACGTCGAGATCAAGCCCGAGCTGCGCGACGAGCTGCTGCGGGCGATGGCGAGCGGCGACCTGATGGCGATCGTCCACGCGCGCCGCGACTGGGAGCGCCGGCACGGCGACGAGCAGCTACCGCTGCCCCCGGTCGAGGACGCCCTCGCCCGCGACCTGGAGCTCGACACGCTCTGGCAGGCCATGGCGGCCGGCGACGAGTTCGTCTACGAGACGGCCAAGCGCGTCGTGCTGTCGAGCCTGCACGACGGCGACGAGATTGCCTACCGCCAGGCGGTGCTCCGCGACTGCCTCGAGAACCGCGACGTCGTGCGCCGCCTCTACGAGCTCTCCGTGCAGGCGCTGACGAGCGAGCGCAGCACGATCTCGCTGTGGCGCGGCGCGGGCCCCGACGTCGTCCTGCGCCGCTCCGTCCAGGTGCTCCGGCTCTACATGGACGTCCTGCGCCAGCTCCGCGACGTCGCCGACGAGCAGGCCGGCGGCTTTCGCTCGGCGGGCTTCGAGCGCTTCTTCCGGATGCTGCGCGACGAGCTGTCCGACGAGTACGTGCAGACGGTCTCGCAGCGCCTGGACGAGCTCGAGTTCAAGCACGGCGTGCTGGAGAGCGCGCGCCTGGGCAAGGGCGACAAGGGCCGCGACTACGTCGTCCGCCGGCCGTACGAGCAGCGCTGGACCGAGCGGCTGCCGTTCCGCAACCGCGGCTCGAGCTATGGCTTCACGATCCCGTCGCGCGACGAGAACGGCTTCCGGGCGCTGGAGGAGCTCCGCGGCCGCGGCATCAACGGCCTCGCCAACGCCACCGCCCGGTCGGCCGACCACGTCAAGAGCTTCTTCGGCCTGCTGCGCCTCGAGCTCGCCTTCTACCTCGGCTGCCTGAACCTGCGCGAGCGGCTCGACGCCAAGGACGAGCCGACGTGCATGCCGACGCCGGCGCAGCCGGGCGGCTACGAGCTCACCGCGACCAGCGTCTACGACGTCTGCCTCACGTTCCACCTCCCGGATCGCGTCGTCGGCAACGACCTCGACGCCGACGGCAGGTCCCTGATCATGGTCACCGGCGCCAACCAGGGCGGCAAGTCGACGTTCCTGCGCAGCATCGGGCTGGCCCACCTGATGATGCAGGCGGGCATGTTCGTCGCCGCCGAGTCGTTCCGCGCCGACGTCACCGCCGGGGTGCTGACGCACTACAAGCGCGAGGAGGACGCGACGATGACCGGCGGCAAGCTCGACGAGGAGCTGCGCCGGATGAGCGAGATCGCCGACGCGATCGCCCCCGGCTCGATCCTGCTCTGCAACGAGTCGTTCGCCTCGACCAACGAGCGCGAGGGCTCGGAGATCGCCCGCCAGGTGATCCGCGCGATGCTCGACATGCGCATCAGGGTCGTCTTCGTCACCCACATGTACGACCTCGCGCACGGCTTCTACGCCCAGCAGCTCGACACCGCCCTGTTCCTGCGGCCCGAGCGCGAGGAGGAGGGTCGGCGGACGTTCCGGCTGCTCGAGGGCGAGCCGCTGGCCACCAGCTACGGCCAGGACTCCTACAGGCGGATCTTCGGGGGCGAGCCGGACGCGGCGACGCCGGCGAGACGCGGACGGCGAGCGACGGTCGTGGAGGGGCGATGAGGGTCAAGGCGCGCGGCGTCGTGCCCGCCGGCGATCGCCTCGTCGTCGCGCGCGAGTCGCGGCGCGGCCGGGAGCTGCTGACGTTGCCCGGCGGCCGGCCAGCGCGCAGCGAGCGGCTCCAGGACGCCGTCGTCCGCGGGGTGCGTGAGGAGACCGGCGCCGACGTGCGCGTGGGCGAGGTCTTCCCGCCGATCCTCGAGCGCGCCTTCGCCGACCTCGAGGCCGGCTGGCCGGCGGCGGATCCGTTCCTCGACAACGTCCACGTCGCGCGGACCTCGGAGTCGCCGTGACGATCGCCGAGCGCCTCGCCGCCGCGGACCTCGCCGCGACGCGCGAGCTGCGGACCCTCCCCCACTCGCCCGCCGGCGACGTCGTGCTGGGCGCCACGTCGCGGGCGACCGACGACGCGCTCGGCTGGGTCGTGGCGGGCCTTGCCGCCGCGGCGCTCGACCGCCCGCGCCGGGCGCGGTGGCTGGCCGCCACCGCGACGGTCGTGCTCGCCGACCGCGCCAGCGTC